>PHEV01000014.1:0-10204 GCA_002843035.1 Actinobacteria bacterium HGW-Actinobacteria-5
TTCCGCGAAGTGCTCGAGCACGAGTACCTCGGGTATGCCCTCGCCGACGGCCCCGCCCCGGTACCGTCCGGCGGTCCGGGCGACCACGTCGGCGTCCATGCCCAGAAGGACGGACGGGTCTGGGTCGGCCTCGCGCCCACCGTGGGCCGGGTCTCCGGACAGGTTCTCGCCGCCCTCGCCGACGCCGCGGAGGCCGCGGGCTCCGGGCGGGTCCGGTTCACTCCGCAGCAGAAGCTGCTCGTGCTCGACGTCGATCCGGGCCGGACCGACGACCTGCTGGCCGCCGTCGAGCCGCTAGGGCTGACCGCGAACCCGAGCCCGTTCCGTCGCTCCACGATGGCCTGCACCGGCATCGAGTTCTGCAAGCTCGCCTTCGTCGAGACCAAGGCGACCGCAGCCCACACGATCGACGAGCTCGAGCGGCGGCTCGACGGAGTGGACCTGGGCACGCCGATCAGCCTGCACGTGAATGGCTGCCCCAACTCCTGCGCCCGGATCCAGGTCGCCGACATCGGCCTGAAGGGCCAGCTGATCAAGGGTCAGGACGGCTCGGAGGAGTTCGCCTACCAGGTGCACCTCGGGGGCGGGCTCGCGTCCGTCGACCGCGACGAGGCCGGCCTCGGCCGGACCGTCCGCGGGCTGAAGGTGAGTGCCACCGACCTGCCCGACTACGTCGAACGGGTCACCCGCGCGTTCGTGGCCGCGCGGGAGCCCGGCGAGTCGTTCGCCCAGTGGGCGCACCGGGCCGACGAGGAGACCCTGCGATGACTCGTGCCACCCACGGGCCGGGACGGACCCGAACCCCTGAGGAACTGCAGGCGATCGCCGAGCGGGCCGGACGCGACCTCGCCCAGGCGAGCGCCGAAGAGGTCGTCGCGTGGGCGTCAGCGACCTTCGGGCACGGGCTCGCCGTCGCCTGCTCGATGGCCGGCGACACCGTGCTGCCGCACCTGGTCGCCCGCGCGCTGCCGGGGGTGGACGTGCTGTTCCTCCAGACCGGCTACCACTTCGCAGAGACCCTCGGCACCCGCGACGCACTCGCGCAGGTCATCGACGCCCGGATCATCGATGTGCTGCCCGCGCAGGACGTCGCCGGGCAGGACGCCGGGTACGGCCCCCGGCTCTACGAGCGCGACCCGTCGCTGTGCTGCCGGTTGCGCAAGGTGGACCCGATCAACGCCGAGCTCACCGGCTACGAGGCGTGGGTGACCGGGATCCGGCGTGAGGACAACGTCCTGCGCGCGAACGCCGGCCTGGTCGAGTGGGACACCGCCCACCAGATGGTGAAGGTGAATCCCCTCGCCGCCTGGTCGTTCGACGACCTGGTCGACTACGCCGGAACGCACTCCGTGCCGGTGAACCTGCTGCTCACCGACGGCTACCCGTCGATCGGCTGCGCCCCCTGCACACGCCGGGTCGAACCTGGCGAAGACCCCCGATCCGGCCGCTGGGCCGGACTCGCCAAGACCGAATGCGGGCTACACCTGTGAACCACCTGGAAATCCTCGAGGCCGAAGCCGTCCACATCATTCGCGAAGCCGTGGCCGAGCTGGAACGACCTGTACTGCTGTTCAGCGGCGGGAAGGACTCCGTCGTCCTGCTGCACCTCGCCGGGAAGGCCTTCTGGCCCGGCCCGGTGCCCTTTCCGCTGCTGCACGTCGATACCGGGCACAACTTCCCTGAGGTGCTCGCCTTCCGCGACGAACTGGTCGGCAGGCTCGGCCTGCGCCTGCTGGTCGCGCGGGTGCAGGACTACATCGACGACGGCCGCCTGCTGGAGCGCCCGGACGGGACGCGCAATCCGCTGCAGACCCAGCCGCTGCTGGACGCGATCGCCGACCACCGCTTCGACGCCGTGTTCGGCGGGGGCCGGCGCGACGAGGAGAAGGCGCGGGCGAAGGAGCGCGTGATCAGCCTGCGCGACGAGTTCGGGCAGTGGAATCCGCGCAACCAGCGTCCGGAACTGTGGGACCTGTACAACCCTCGGCACCGACCCGGCGAGCACGTCCGCGTCTTCCCGCTGAGCAACTGGACCGAGCTCGACGTGTGGCGCTACATCGCCGCGGAGGGCATCGAGCTGCCCGGCCTGTACTACGCCCACGACCGCGAGGTGTTCGACCGGGACGGGATGTGGCTGGCCGTGGGGCCCTACAGCGCACCGCGCGAGGGTGAGTCCGCCCGCACGCTCCGGGTGCGCTACCGCACCGTGGGCGACATGTCCTGCACCGGCGCGGTCGCCTCGTCTGCCGCCGACGTGGACGCGGTGCTCGCCGAGGTCGCAGCCACCCGCATCACCGAGCGCGGCGCCACCCGCGCCGACGACCGGCTCACCGAGGCCGCCATGGAGGACCGGAAGAAGGAGGGCTACTTCTGATGAGCACCCTGACCACAACCCCGACGGCTCCGACGCTGCTCCGGCTGGCCACCGCCGGCAGCGTCGACGACGGCAAGTCCACCCTCGTCGGACGCCTGCTGCACGACTCGAAGTCGGTCCTGGCCGACCAGCTGGCCGCCGTCGAGCGGGTCAGCAGGGCGAAGGGCCTGGGCCACGTCGACCTCGCGCTGCTCACCGACGGGCTGCGGGCCGAGCGCGAGCAGGGCATCACGATCGACGTCGCGTACCGCTACTTCGCCACCCCCACCCGCACGTTCATCCTTGCCGACTGCCCCGGCCACGTGCAGTACACCCGCAACACGGTCACCGGATCCTCCACCGCCGACGTCCTCGTGCTGCTGGTCGACGTGCGCACCGGCGTGCTCGAGCAGACCCGGCGGCACCTCGCCGTGGCCGCACTGCTGCGGGTGCCGAGCGTTGTCGTCGCGGTGAACAAGGTCGACCTCGTGGACTACGCGGAGGCGCCCTACGCGGCGGTCGCCGCCGAACTCGCCGGGGTCGCGGCGGAACTGGGCATCGCCACCGTCCACACGCTGCCGGTCTGCGCCCTCTCCGGCGACAACGTGGTCACCCGGTCCGGCCGGACGCCCTGGTACGACGGGCCGAGCCTGCTCGAACTGCTGGAGGCGGTTCCGGGGGCGAGCGAACCCACCGACGGCTTCCGGTTCCCGGTCCAGCTGACGCTGCGTCCACAGGAGGCCGCCAGGGACCCCCGCCACGTCGAGTACCGGGGCTACGCGGGGCGGGTCAGCGCGGGCTCGGTGCGGGTGGGCGATGAGGTCGTGGTGCTGCCGGAGGGCGTCCGCACCCGGGTGGCAGGCATCGATCTCGCCGGGCGGGAACTGGAGGCCGCCTCCGCGGGGCAGTCCGTCTCGCTGCGCCTCGCCGACCCGGTGGACGCGGCCCGTGGCGAGCTGATCTCCTCGGTCGCCGACGCCCCTGCTCCGGTCACGGAGGTGGACGCGATGGTCTGCTGGCTGGCGGAGCGTCCGCTGGCTCCCGGGGCCCGCGTCCTGCTCAAGCACGGCACCCGCACGGTGCAGGCGAGGGTCGGCGAACTCCTTGCCGGTCTCGACCTCGACCGCATGGCGCCCGTGGAGCTCGAGCGGCTCGCCCTCAACGACATCGGCCGGGTGCGGATCCGGCTGGCCGCACCGATTCTCGCCGAGGACTACACCGTCAGCCGCAGGGGTGGTTCCTTCCTCCTGGTCGACCCGCAGACCCAGGGCACGCTGGCCGCAGGGATGATCCGCGGCCACACCGTGTTCGGCAACGACTTCGAGCCCGCCGCCGGCTGGGAGATCTGATGGCGCGCTACCTGCTGCTCGCTGTCGTGGGGCTCGCGGCCCAACTGGTCGACGGCGCGCTGGGCATGGGCTACGGCGTGACGTCGTCGTCCCTGCTGCTGGTCGCGGGGCTGACTCCGGCGATGGCAAGCGCGTCGGTGCACCTCGCTGAGCTGGGCACGAACATCGCGTCCGGGGTGTCGCACTGGCGGCTGGGCAACGTCGACTGGCGACTGGCCGCCACGATCGGCGTGCCCGGGGCGATCGGCGCGCTCGCCGGCGCCACGGTGCTGTCCCGCCTCTCCACCGAGGCCGCGAAGCCCGCGATGGCGGCGATCCTCGGCCTGCTGGGCATGTACATCCTGCTGCGCGCCGCGTTCCGGCCGCCCCAGCTCGCTGCGGCCCGCCGCTCCCCGCACCGGGCCCGGTTCCTCGTCCCGCTCGGCCTGGTCGGGGGGTTCGTGGACGCCTCCGGCGGCGGTGGCTGGGGTCCGGTGTCCACGACGTCCCTGCTGAGCGCGGGGCGGACGGCGCCCCGCACGGTGATCGGTTCGGTGGACACCAGCGAGTTCCTGGTCTCCGCCGCGGCGAGCATCGGCTTCGTCACGGCGCTCGGCACGGCGGGAATCGACTGGTGGATCGTGGCCGCGCTGCTGGCCGGCGGCGTGATCGCGGCGCCGGTCGCGGCGTGGCTGGTCTCGAAGATCCCGGCCCAGGTCATGGGGGTCGCGGTCGGCGGGCTGATCGTGATCACCAACGTCCGCACGCTGTTCGCCGGCACCGGGATCACGGCCGACCAGGCCACGCTCGGCTACGGGACCATCGCCGCGGTCTGGGTGGGCCTGACCGCCTGGCAGTCGGTCAGCCACTACCGCAGCGTGCGGGCGGCCAGGGCGGCGGAGGAACAGGAGTACACGATATGACCGCCCTCCCCCCGCTCATCCTCGCCCTGCACGGCACTCGCAGCGCCGCCGGACGAGCCGTCGCCGCAGAGCTCGCCGCCGCGGTTGCCGCAGGGCTTCCCGGGGTGGAGGTGCACCTCGGCTGGGCGGATGTGATCACCCCGACGCTCACCGAGACCCTCGCCGCACTGGGCGAGGCCGTCGTGGTACCCGGCTTCCTCACCGCCGGCTACCACGTCACCAGCGACCTCCCGGCCGCCGTGGAGGCGGCCGGGGGGCGGGCACGCCTCTCCGGCCTGATCGGCCCCGGACTGGTCGCGGCGGTCGCCGACCGCCTGGCCGAGGCCGAGTCCGGGGAGCCATCGGACGCGGTCGTGCTGGCGGCTGCCGGTTCGAGAAGGCCGCGCTCGCTGGAGGGAGTGGCCGCGGCGGCCCGGGAGCTGGCCGACCGCATCGGACGGCCCGTCGTCCCCGGCTACCTCACCGCCGCGGAGCCGACCGTGCCGGGCGCCGTCACGCGGTTGCGGGCGTCCGGACACCGCCGCGTGTCGGTCGCGTCCTACCTGCTCGCACCAGGTGTCTTCGCCGACCGGCTGCAGGATGCGGGCGCAGAGGTCGTCTCCGCACCCATCGGAGTGCACCCGCTGGTGGTGAAAGCAGTGCGTAGCGCCTACGCTGCTCAGGTTGCCGCCGAACTACACTTACCCGGCGCGCTGGCGAGGTCAGGAGTTGAACGCATCGCATGACTGAAGTGACGACCGTCGACCACGTCGTGATCCGATTCGCCGGCGATTCCGGCGACGGCATGCAGTTGACCGGAGACCGGTTCACCCATGACACGGCGGTGGCCGGCAACGACTTCTCCACCCTGCCCAACTTCCCGGCGGAGATCCGCGCGCCGGCCGGCACCGTGGCGGGCGTGTCCAGCTTCCAGCTGCACTTCGCCGACTTCGACATCCGCACCCCGGGCGACCGTCCGGACGTACTGGTCGCGATGAACCCTGCCGCCCTGAAAGCCAACCTCGGCGACCTGCCCCGGGGCGGCCTGATCATCGCCGACACCGCGGACTTCACCCCGCGGAACCTGGCGAAGGTAGGGTACGCGGCCGACCCGCTCACCGACGGCAGCCTGTCCGACTACCAGGTGCACGCCCTCGACCTGTCCGGCCAGGCGTCCGCAGCAGTGGCCGCACTGGGCCTGGGTCGCAAGGAGGCCGCGCGCACGAAGAACATGTATGCGCTCGGCCTGCTGGACTGGCTCTACGGGCGGCCCACGGAGAACACCATCGCCTTCCTGGAGACGAAGTTCGCGACGGCTCCGCAGATCCGGGACGCCAACATCGCGGCCCTCAAGGCCGGCTACGCGTTCGGCGAGACCACCGAGGTGTTCACCAACCGCTACAAGGTCGCGCCCGCACCGGTCCCGTCCGGCACCTACCGGCAGATCTCCGGCAACCGGGCGCTCGCCTACGGCCTGATGGCCGGCGCGGCGAAGGCGGGACTGCAACTGTTCCTCGGCGCCTACCCGATCACGCCCGCCTCGGATGTGCTGCACCACCTCGCAGCGGCCAAGGCCGCCGGTGTGCTCACCTTCCAGGCCGAGGACGAGATCGCGGCCGTCGGGGCGGCGCTCGGCGCGTCCTTCGCGGGCCAGCTCGGCGTCACCACCACCTCGGGGCCGGGCCTCGCGCTGAAGATGGAGACGATCGGGCTCGCGGTGATGCTGGAACTGCCGCTGGTGATCTGCGACATCCAGCGCGCCGGGCCGGCCACCGGCATGCCCACCAAGACCGAGCAGGCCGACCTCACCCAGGCCCTGTTCGGACGCCACGGTGAGGCGCCGCTGCCCGTGATCGCGCCGCAGTCACCCGGTGACTGCTTCACCGCGGCCTACGAGGCGGTCAAGCTGGCCGTCGACTACCGCACGCCCGTGATCCTGCTCTCGGACGGCTATCTCGCCAACGGTGCCGAGCCGTGGGCGGTGCCCGACCTGGCCTCGCTGCCCCCGATCGACCCGGCCTTCGCCACCGAGCCGAACCGGCCCGACGGTGAGTTCTGGCCGTATCTGCGCGACGACAAGCTCGCCCGCGCCTGGGCCGTGCCCGGCACGCCGGGCCTCGAGCACCGGATCGGCGGCATCGAGAAGGCGGACGGCACGGGCGCGGTGTCCTATGACCCCGCCAACCACGAGTTCATGGTGCAGCTGCGCCAGCGGAAGGTCGAAGGGATCGCGTCGGTCGTGCCCGACGTCGTGGTGGACGACCCGAGCGGGCAGGCCCGGATCCTGGTGCTCGGTTGGGGCTCCACCTACGGCCCCATCTCGGCCGCCGCCCGGCGCGTCCGGGGTAGCGGACGCAACGTGGCCACGGCCCACGTCCGGCACCTCAACCCGCTGCCGGCGAACCTCGGCGAGGTGTTGCGCAGCTACCAGCGCGTGCTGGTGCCGGAGATGAACCTCGGCCAGTTGGCCATGGTGCTGCGGGCGAAGTACCTGGTCGACGTGCAGCCGTACTCGAGGGTGCGCGGCCTGCCGATCTCGCTGTCCGAACTCGCCGCCGACCTGAACGAGCTGATCGACCTGACCGAGGAGGAGTCGTGACCACGACCACCGGGCCCGGGCTCGCCGGGGTCCCGCTCAGCCTGACGCCGCTGAACCGCAAGGACTTCGTCTCCGACCAGGAGGTGCGCTGGTGCCCCGGGTGCGGTGACTACGCTGTCCTTGCGACCTTCCAGGGGCTGATGCCACAACTGGGCATCCGGCGCGAGAACACCGTGATCGTCTCGGGGATCGGCTGCTCGTCGCGGTTCCCGTACTACGTGGACACCTACGGCATGCACTCGATCCACGGCCGGGCCCCGGCGATCGCCACCGGCATCGCGATGACCCGCCCGGACCTCGCGGTCTGGGTGGTCACCGGGGACGGGGACGCACTGAGCATCGGCGGCAACCACCTGGTCCACGCGCTGCGGCGGAACGTGAACATCACGATCATGCTGTTCAACAACCGGATCTACGGGCTGACCAAGGGGCAGTACTCCCCCACCTCCGAGCAGGGCAAGGTGACGAAGTCCACGCCGGTCGGGTCGGTGGACCGTCCGTTCAACCCGGTCTCGCTGGCCCTCGGTGCGGAGGCCACGTTCGTCGCCCGCACCGTGGACTCCCACCGCGCCCACCTCACCGAAGTGCTCTCTGCGGCGATCACTCACCGCGGCGCGGCGCTGGTGGAGATCTACCAGAACTGCCCGATCTTCAACGACGGCGCCTTCGACAGCCTCAAGGGCGCCGACGGCGGGCTGATCCCGCTGCGCCACGGCGAACCGGTCATCTTCGGCCCCGACAACGCCCGCTGCGTCGTCCGTGGCCCGGACGGCAGCCTGCGCGTCGCCTACGTCGAGGATGTCGACCCGGCCGAGGTGCTGGTGCACGACGCCCACGCCGACGATCCGGGGCTGGCCTTCGCGCTGTCCCGGCTCACCGACACCGCCGACCTGGTCACCGCGCCGATCGGCATCTTCCGCGACGTCGAGCGCCCCACCTACGACGACCTGGCCCGCGACCAGCTCACGGTGCAGACCGATCCGGGCGAGCGGATCACCTCGTTGCAGAAGCTGATCGCCGGCGGGGACACCTGGACCGTCTGATCCTGGCTCATCCCTTCCCTGCCGCTGGCGCGCCGGTGGCACTCGTCGTCTGATCCTCCGACTACCGCGGCCCGACCACGCCGAACGGCCCGCGCCCACACCATCTGGTGCGGTCGCGGGCCGTTCGCTGCCTGTGCCCGTTGCCGCGGGCGGACCCGCGACACTGGCGTAACGGGCGCTCAGGCCGGCTGGTAGTGCCCCTCGAGCCGATCGGCAAGCCGGAGGCCCTGGTTGGCACTGGAGCGGATCAGCCGGGCACCGGAGGTGCGCAGCGAGAGACGGGGCGCGGGCACGAACCGGGGATCGGCGGTGCGATCGACCGGGTTGAGCCCGTACTCGGCGGACTGGATCTGGTTCATCAACGGGATGGTCATTGCTCGTTCTTTCCTGCTCTGCTTCGGTTCACATTCTTGGGGCCGGGCCGGTGCTCGACCGGACGACCAGTTCGATCGGCAGCGTGATCCGCCGCTGGGGGTAGTCGGGGTCCATGGCGAGCCGCCCGGCGAGGCGGCCCTTGTCGGTGATCGGCTGTCGCACCGTGGTGAGGCCGACGAAGCCCGCGTCCGGAATGTCGTCGAAGCCGACGATGGAGATGTCCCGGCCGGGCACCAGTCCGCGCTCCCGCGCCGCGTCCAGGACGCCGAGGGCGAGGGCGTCGCTGATCGCGACGATCGCGGTCGGGCGGTCCTGCTGGTCGAGGGCGTGGGCCGCAGCGAGGCGTCCGGCCTGCTTGGGCCTCCAGCCGGCGGACACGACGGTGAAGGAGGCGTCCGGCAGCTTCTCCCTCAGACCACGGATGCGCTCGGCAGCGAACCGGCTGCACGCACTGCCGTCGGCGGGCAGTTCGGCGACCCCGTCATCGGGCGTATCCCCCGGGACGACCACGACGATCCGCCGGTGGCCGAGGCGGGCCAGGTGCTTGCCGACCAGCCGTCCGGCCTTGGTGTCGTTGATCGTGACCCAGTCGCCGGATTCGGAGTCCTGCGCCCCGACGACCCGGACGCCGCGCGCAGCGAGCACCTCGGTGCCGGGATGGTCCGAACTCGCCGAGCAGGTCACGATGGCGTCGATCGCCGCGCGCTGCAGCAGTTGCGCCTCCGACTCCTCCCCGTCGGCCGGAGCGCGGAGCAGGAGCACCGAGGCTCCGAACCGCTCCACGGTCTCGCTGAGCCCGGCGAGGAACGCGACGGTGTAGGGGTCGGCAAAGGCTTCGGCGATCTGGCCACCGAACAGGAAGCCGCAGACATCGGTCCTGCCGGAGCGCAGCGCCCGGCCCGCGGCGCTCGGGCCGCAGTAGCCGATCGCCTTCGCCTCGGCGAGGATCTGCTCGCGCAGGTCGGCCGAGAGGCGGTCCGGCTTGCTGTAGGCGTTGGAGATCGTGGTGACGGAGACGCCCAGGCGCTCGGCCAGGGTCTTCATCGTCACTGCGGAGCCGGTGTCACCACCCATCCCGCACCTCCTATTGATCGTTAAAGTAAACGATACACTTTATCGATCAACCTGGCAACGGGAGAGTGCATGAGAAGGCCCCGGGATCCGGCGTGCGGCCGGCCACCCCCGGGGCCGGCCGCACGGGATTCCCCTCAGGCGATACGAGCCCTGAGAAAAGCCAGCGCGTAGGCGGCCTGACCGCGGTAGTTGGGATGCGCGATCGCGGCAGCGTCGACACCGAGCGCCACTTCGATCGGGCCGAACACCCAGCGCGCGCCCTTGTCGCAGAAGCCGTGACCGCGGAACAGTTGCGCGGCGTTCACGTACCGGGCGACCCTGGCCCGGCCGGAGGCGTTCACGCTCGCAACGGATCGCCTGATCGTCGCGTTGAGCCGGTCTGCCGTCGAGTTCAGCCAGGCCTGGTTGCCCGCGCTGACCACGGCGCCGTCGGCCAGCACGCAGTCCTTCGCCTTGGAACCGAACAGGCGGTAGTAGCTGCTCACGTAGATGGTCGCGTTCGGGTACCACTGGTGGGCCCGGGCGAGCAG
>PHEV01000014.1:10229-55631 GCA_002843035.1 Actinobacteria bacterium HGW-Actinobacteria-5
GGCTCGCGGACAACCCCGCCACGGCCACGCCGATGGCCTGCCCGAGCGTGGCGCCCGTGGACGGATCGACGACGGTGTCCGCGCACTCCGCGGGCGCGTTGACGCACAGGGCCAGGGCTGCACCCCAGCCGATGTCGTTCGCCCCAACGGTGAGGCTGATCCGACGGACGGACGCGCGCCCGGCCTCCGGTACGGCAGCCAGTTGGGCCGTGACGTCGGTCACGGTGGCGCCACTCACGGCGAGATCCTCGACCAGTTCCAGCCGGCGGCCGAGGTGGTCGAGGATGGCCGGGTAGGCGTGACTCTCGCCGACGCCGACGCCGGCGGGAATCGAGTCGCCGACGGCGAGGTAGCTGACCACGGAGGCGGGGCGGGTTGCGGGGACGATCGTGGGGACGGCCTGCGCGGGGTTGGCGGGGAGCCACCAGACGAGTGAGATAGCGGCTGCGACGAGAACAATGAGACGGCGACGCACGAGGTGGGCTCCTCTCGGTGCTGCGGCTCTGCCGGATTGCCGCACCGCAATTGACCTCACGATACGCCCGCTGCTCCCGCGGTGGCAGGGCTCGGGACGCCCCGACGACCAGCCGGCACGGCCGCTCGCTGCGCGCGGGGCGGAGCCCGGCGAGGGTCAGCCGAGGGTGGCCCGGTCCGTCGTGAAATGCCTCGCGGCCCGGCTGGAAAGGGCCAGCAGGACGAGCACGCTGGTGCCCAGCGGAAGCAGTTCGCCGTGCAAAGGGCCGTGCTGGTTGCTCGCCGTCCGCTCGATGTAGGTGGACACGATGCTGAACAGGCTCAGCGCGCACAACGTGAGGCGGGCCCCGTTGCGCGCGGCCAGCGTGGCGATCGCGAACCCGATGTTCGCCGCCGCGACCACGAGCAGCAGCGCCACGGCGAAGAGCAGTCCCGCGCGCACGTCCGCGGACGGTTCACCACTCGCCTCAGCAAGCAGGATCAGTCCCGCGAATCCGAGGTAGACCACGGCCTGCAGCACGGTTGCCACCACGCCGAAGACGATCTGGGCCGGTCGGCGCGGCCGACCGTCCGGTGCCGGCGCCGACGGCGGGGCCGCATCCGGGCGCACCCCGGCCAGGTTCAGCACCGGCAGGTCGCCATCGGTGCGGATCAGGTCTCCGCCGCCGTTGCGGGAGTGATAACCGGTGGAGAAGTCCCGCAGGATGTCCAGGCCGATCTCCGGAGACGCGGCGCGCACGGTGTCGATGATGTGCTCGCGCTCGACGTCGGTGTCCTGGTCGATCTTGTGGGTCACCTGCAGGGTGAACAGCGACAGGCCGACGCTGCGGTCGTAGGTGCCCGCGGCCAGCCAGTCGACCGCGAAACCGCCCGGCAGCAGCCAGCCGTCCGGGCACTTCCAGAACCGCACGTGGTGCCGCTGGGACGGGTTGCCCTCCACCTCCTGCTGGTAGGCGAAGTCCTGGCGCCGTCCGAACAGGAACAACGGGCTCACCGGGGCCGCGGGATAGCTGCGCCGGGACAGCGTGGTGGTCACGATCCGCCAGCCGGTGCGTCCGGTGAGTTCGTCGGCCCGCGTCCAGCCGCCCCGCTGCAGGGCCGCATGCACCTGCTCGGCGCTGCCCATCAGGGCGAGGTTCACCGGATCACCGAGCAGGCCGTCGGCAGTGCGCGTGCGTCCGATGAAGTAGTCGGGCACGTAGATGCGGGTGAGGATGCGGTGTATCCGGGGCAGGACGAGGTAGGCCACCAGCACCCAGAACACGATCACCAGGAGCATTTGCCAGCCCGGGGTGATGCCCTCCTCGAGTGTGAGGTAGGCGAACCAGACCGAAGCCAGGCCGGCCAGCACGAAGAACGCGCCGTCCAGTCTCGCGACCCACCCCGTCTCTGCCCGCACGGCCGCACCTCCTCAGATCCAGCGAGTGTAGGGGGCGCCGGTCCGGCTGGGGATCAGCGGCGACGGCCCGCGGCGCGGCGGCCGCGAGGGCGGCCCGGAGCGGACGCCTGGGTCGCCCGGCTGGTCACCGCGTCTCGGAGTTCCGCACGACCGCCTTCGCGACCTCCATCAGTACGAAGATCGCCACGGCGAACGCCAGTGGGACCACCCAGCCGAATACCCCGACCGCCGCTGAGCCGAACCAGGTGTGCAGCACGGGCAGGTAGACGAACGCCACCTGCAGCAGCACTAGGATGCCGACCACCCACCACACCACGCGGTTGCCGACCAGCGCCTCCTTGCGCAGGCTCGACTCCCGCAGGAACCGTGCGTTGAACAGGTAGGCGGCCTGGCCGAGGGCGAGGGTGTTCACCGCCCAGGTCTGGGCGGTCGCGACGTCCCCGGTGACGATCCGCCCGATCAGGAAGGTGGTCAGCGTCGCCGCGGCGATCAGGATCGACGCGATCGCCAGCCGGGGCAGGTAGCGCGCCTGCACCAGCGGCGTGCCGGGCGGACGGGGCGGACGGCGCATGATGTCCGGCTCGGCCGGCTCGTAGGCGAGCGCCAGGGAGAGGGTCACCGCCGTGATCATGTTCACCCACAGGATCTGCACCGGCGCGAGCGGCATGGTCAGCCCGAACAGCACCGCGACCAGCACCACGAGCGACTGCGCGCCGTTGGTGGGCAGCAGGAACAGCACCGACTTGTGCAGGTTGTCGTTGATCCGGCGCCCCTCCTCGATCGCGTGCTCGATCGTGGCGAAGTTGTCGTCGGCGAGCACGATGTCGGCCGCCTCCTTGGTGGCCTCTGTGCCCTTGATGCCCATGGCGACGCCCACGTCGGCCCGCTTCAGTGCGGGGGCATCGTTCACCCCGTCGCCGGTCATCGCGACGATCTCGCCGTTGGCCTGGAACGCCTTGACCAGCCGGAGCTTGTGCTCGGGGCTGGTGCGTGCGAACGTCTCGGTGCGTTCCACGATCGTGCGCAACTGCTCATCGGTCGCCGCCTCCAGCGCGGCGCCGGTCACCGCGGCGGACGAGGTGTCGTCGAAGATGCCCATCTCGCGGCTGATCGCTGTTGCGGTTCCGGCATGATCGCCGGTGATCATGGTGACCTTGATCCCGGCCTGGTGGCAGGTGGCGATGGCCTGGATCGCCTCGGGTCGCGGCGGGTCGACGATCCCGGTCAGGCCGAGGAACACCAGTCCGTCCAGGTCGTCGTGGCTCAGGACGCCGGAGTCGCGGCCGCCCCGGTGCGGTGAGGGACGCGACGCCGCGGCCAGCACCCGCAGGCCGTCCGCCGAGAGCGCGTCGATCTGCTCCTCCCACCACGCGCGATCCAGCGGCTCGGTCTCCCCCGACGTCGACAACTGCTGGGCGGCGCGGTCGAGCAGCCGGTCAGGCGCCCCCTTGACCAGGATCACCCGATGGCCCTCTGGGGTGGTGTTCGCCGTGGCCATGTACTTGTGCTCGGAGTCGAACGGCAACACGGCCGTCCGGGGGTAGCCCGAGGGATCGAAGCCGACCTTCATGCCGAGCGTGCGCAGCGCGCCCTCGGTGGGTTCCCCGACCAGGCTCCAGCGTCCGTCGACCTCGGCGACGACCGCGTCGTTCACCACGCTCATCGCTGTGACCACGGCCCGCAGGTCGCCCCGGCCGGCCAGGGTGACCTCCCTGCCGTTGTGCACGACCGCGCCGCTCGGGTCGTAGCCGAGGCCCTCGACGCCGTACTCGCCGGCTCTGGTGACCACGGTGCGCACGGTCATCTCGTTGGTGGTCAGCGTGCCGGTCTTGTCCGAACAGATCCGGGTCACTGAGCCCAGTGTCTCCACCGAGGGCAGCTTGCGGATGATCGCGTTCCGCTTCGCCATCTGCTGCACACCGAGCGCGAGGGTGATCGTGACCAGCGCCGGCAACCCTTCCGGGATCGCCGCGACGGCGAAACCGATGGTGGCCGAGATCAGCTCGCCTCCGGGCATGCCGTGCAGGAGCTTGCCGATGGCGACCATGATCACCGCCATCACAGCGATGACCAGCGAGAGCTGCTTGCCGAACGCCGCGATCTGCCTGGTCAGGGGCGTGTCGAAGGCGTCGATGTCGGACAGCATGCTGGTGATCCGGCCGATCTCGGCGTCCGCGCCGGTCGCAGTGACCACTCCAACGCCCTGGCCGGCCGAGACCAGCGACGAACTGAACAGCATGGACGTCCGGTCGCCGATCCCCGCGCCGACCGCCACCGGGTCGACGCCCTTGCCGGACGGGACCGCCTCGCCGGTCAGCGCGGCCTCCTCCACGCGGAGGTTGGACGCCTCCAGCAACCGCAGGTCGGCGGGCACCTTCGACCCCGCGGAGACGCGGACGATGTCGCCGGGCACCAGCTGGTCGGCGGGGACGTGGCCCCACTCGCCGTCCCTGCGCACCTGCGCCTCTGCGGAGAGCAGGGTGCGGATGCCGGCCAGCGCGTGCTCGGCCCTGCCCTCCTGCACGAACCCGATCACGGCGTTGATCACCGCGACCGCGAGAATCACCCAGAAGTCGATCCACTCCCCCAGCGCGGCCTTCAGCGTCGCCGCAGCGAGCAGGATGTAGATCAGGATGTCGTCGAAGTGGCTGAGGAACCGCTTCCAGGCGGGGTCGGCGGGCGGATCCGGGATGGCGTTGGGGCCGTGGGCGGCCAGCCGTTGGGCTGCGGCGTCCGAGGTGAGCCCTTCGGGCTGAGCGTCCAGTGCAGCGAGCACTTCTGCCGCGGTGAGCGAATGAGCGTCCCGCAGGTGCGCGCGCGGGTCGGTCGCGGTGGTCATGGTGCTCCTGTGCTCTCCGGGATGGCGGTTGGTCCGAAGCTAGCACCGGGCTGGTCCGAGTGACCCGTTAGTCTTGCGATCGTGACCAGCTTCGACCTCGACCCGACCATCCGACCCCAGGACGACCTGTTCCGGTACGTGAACGGGCACTGGCTCTCCGCCACCGAGATCCCGGCCGACAAGGCCGCTGCCGGCGCATTCATCGAACTGCGCGACGCCTCCGAGCGGGCGATCCGCGACATCGTCACCGGCCTGTCCGGCTCGGCACCCGGCTCCGAGGCGTCCCTGGTCGAGCACATGTACGGCAGCTTCATGGACACCGAGCGGATCGATGCGGCCGGGTTGGAGCCGCTGCGTCCACTGCTGGACGAGGTGGACGCCATCGGAACCATCGACGACCTGCTCGACTACTTCGGCCGCAGCATCCGCCGCGGCACGGGCGCACCGGTCGACGTCGAGGTCGAGTCCGACCCGGGCGAGCCCACCCGCTACGCGCTGTTCGTTGGCCAGGCCGGGATCGGGCTGCCCGACGAGGAGTACTACCGACTCGAGCAGCACGCGAAGATCCTCTCCGCCTATCACGACCACGTCGACCGCACCATGACGCTGGCCGGGCTCACCTCGAGCGCCGCCGGGCCGATCGTCGCGCTGGAGACCGAGGTCGCCGCCCTGCACTGGGACAAGGTGCGCACCCGCGACCTGCGTCAGATGTACAACCCGACCGCCCCCGCCGACCTCGACGCCACCGGTGTGGCGTGGACGCGGATGCTGGCCGCGGCCGGGGTGCCGGAACTCGACGCGGTGGTCGTCGCCCAGCCGTCCTTCCTCGCAGAGGTGGCCGGACTGCTCACCGCATCCCGCCTGGAGGACTGGAAGCAGTGGTGCCGGTGGAGCCTGGTCTCCGCGCTGTCGCCGTACCTGCCCGAACCGCTGGTACAGGCCCGGTTCGACTTCTACGGGACGGTGCTGCAGGGCACCCCCCAGCTGCGCGAGCGGTGGAAGCGCGGCGTCGACCTTGTCGAACGCACCCTCGGCGAGGTGGTCGGCAAGCTGTACGTCGAGCAGCACTTCCCACCCGCGGCCAAGGAGCGGATGGACGCGCTGGTCGCGAACCTGCTCGAGGCGTACCGGCGTTCGATCTCCGACCTGGACTGGATGACCGCCGAGACCAGGACCGAGGCGCTGACCAAGCTGGCCCACTTCACCCCGAAGATCGGCTACCCGGACATCTGGAAGGACTACACGGCGCTCACGATCCAGTCCGACGACCTGCTCGGCAACGTGCTGCGGGCGGCCGAGTTCCACGCGACGGACGAGATCTCCAAGCTCGGCGGCCCGATCCGCACCTGGGAGTGGCTGATGACCCCCCAGACGGTGAATGCCTACTACCACCCGCTGCGCAACGAGATCGTGTTCCCGGCGGCGATCCTGCAGCCGCCGTTCTTCGACTTCGAGGCCGACGACGCCGTGAACTACGGCGCGATCGGCGCGGTGATCGGCCACGAGATCGGCCATGGCTTCGACGACCAGGGCTCCACCTGCGACGGTGAGGGCCGGCTGCGCGACTGGTGGACGCCGGCGGATCGCGAGGCGTTCACCGAGCGCACCAAGGCCCTGGTCGGCCAGTACTCGGCGCTCTCCCCCCGGCAACTGCCCGACGTGCACGTCAACGGCGAGCTGACCATCGGGGAGAACATCGGTGACCTCGGCGGCGCCGCGATCGCCTACGACGCCTGGCAGCTCACCCTGGACGGTCCACCCGAGCCCGTCGACGGTATCCCCGCCGAACAGCGGTTCTTCCTCTCCTGGGCCCGGGCGTGGCAGTCGAAGCGCCGCGACGAGGCGCTGCGCCAGCAGGTCGCCACCGACCCGCATTCTCCGGAGGAGTTCCGCTGCAACCAGGTGGTCCGCAACCTGCCGCCCTACTACGCGGCCTTCGGCGTCACCGAATCGGACGCTGCCTGGCTCGCGCCCGGCGAGAGGGTGAAGATCTGGTGAGTTCCCGTCCCGTCCCGGTCACCCTCGCCCGGGGTGCGTACCAGGAGTTCGTACGCATCCAGGGCATCCTGCGACGCGAGTCCGTGGGAGGCATCCTCCTGCTGGTCGCCGCCACCGCGGCCATGCTCGCCGCCAACCTCGCGCCGGACTTCTACTTCGGGCTGCGGGACGCCCACCTCGGCGGGACGGTGTTCGGGATCGACCTCAACCTGTCCATCGGCCACTGGGCAGCGGACGGGCTGCTCGCGATCTTCTTCTTCCTGGTCGGACTGGAGCTGAAGCACGAGTTCGTGGTCGGCGACCTGCGCGACGTCCGCACCGCCCTGGTGCCCGTGGTGGCCGCGGTCGGCGGGGTCGCCGTCCCCGCAGCGATCTATGTGGCCTTCAACGTCGCCGATCCACAGGCCATGCAGGGCTGGGCCATCCCGGCAGCGACCGACATCGCGTTCGCGCTGGCCGTGCTCGCGGTGATCGGGTCGCACCTGCCGGCCGCCCTGCGCACCTTCCTGCTCACCCTCGCCGTCGCCGACGACCTGATCGCGATCGCGATCATCGCGTTCTTCTACTCCAAGCACCTCGCTCCGGCATTCCTGGGTGCGGAGATCATCCCGATCGGCCTGTTCGCGTTCATCGCCTACCGGTTCCAGCCCTTCCTGACCCGTCACTGGTGGGCCCCGTGGCTGACCCTGGTCCCGCTGGCCGTGGTCGCGTGGGTGCTCTGCTACGCGGCGGGGGTGCACGCCACGGTGGCAGGGGTGATGNCCCGCCGGCGGCGACGCCGAGCACGGCCTCGCCGGCATCCTCGAGCACCGGGTGCGGCCGTTCTCCGCCGGCGTCGCCGTGCCCGTGTTCGCCTTCTTCTCCGCCGGCGTCGTGGTCGGCGGGCTGCAGGGCTTCGTGGACGCCGTGACCAGCTCGATCGGCTTGGGCGTGATCCTGGGCCTGGTCGCCGGCAAGGCGATCGGGATCACCGGCTCCACTTGGCTGGTCACCCGGCTGCGGCACGCCCAGCTTGATCCCGACCTGTCCTGGATCGACGTGTTCGGCCTGGGCGTGATCGGCGGGATCGGCTTCACGGTGTCGCTGCTGGTCAGCGAACTGAGCTTCGGGCAGGGCTCGGAGTTCGACGACATCGGCAAGGTGGCCATCCTGACCGCCTCGGTACTGGCGGCCCTGCTCGCTGCCGTCGTGCTGGGCTCACGCAACCGGCACTACCGGTCCGTGGAACTCGCCGAGAGCATCGACGAGGACCAGGACGGCACACCAGACCGATTCGCCCGCTGACGCGTCAGACCGGATCCACCACCACGAACGGGTGCCGCCAACCGACGGCGTCCTCCAGTTGCGCGGCCAGCGAGAGCAGAGTCTCCTCCGCGCCGAACCGGCCACCGAACATCACCCCGATCGGCAGTTCGCGGCGCTCGACCACGGCGGTGTGCAACGGCAGCGAGACGGCCGGCCGGCCGGACAGGTTGTACACACTGGTCCACGGCGTGAACCGGGTCTGGGCGGCGAAGTCGGCGGCAGGGTCGTCGTCGTCACGCAGTTCCCCCACCAATGCGGGCGGCTGCGCGAGGGTCGGCGTGAGCACGACGTCCCAGGCATCCCACGCCTGCGCGACCTCGACGGTGAGCCGCTGCACCGCGCCCACGGCCTCGGCGTAGGCGACGCCGGAGGTGTGGCGTCCGCGCTCCCGCAGCCACCGGGTGAGCGGACGCAGCAGCGGCTCGGCGGCCTCTGGCAGCGGGATGGACGCCGCCCCGACCGCCCACAGGGCACCGAACGCCTCCCAGCGTTCCACGGGGAACGGCACCGCGGCTTCACCCACGTCGTGGCCCAGCCCGGCGAGCGTGCCGGCGATCCTTGTCGCCGCCTCCAGGCAGGCCGGGTGCACGTCGGCCTCGGCGATCACCGGCGTGGTGAGCACCCCGATCCGCAGCCGTCCGGGTTCGCGGCCGGCGGCCTCGGCGAAGGTGGAGGCGGGCGCCAGCGCGTGGTAGGTCTCCCCCACCCCGTGCCCGGAGAGCACATCGAGCGCCGCGGCGGTGTCGGCGACAGTGCGGCTGAGCACGCCGTCCGTGCCCAGGCCGGGCCCGGGCACCCGCAACCGCCCTGCGCTGATCCGGCCCCGGCTGGCCTTCAGGCCCACCAGGCCGCACGCGGAGGCGGGAATGCGGATCGAGCCGCCGGCGTCCGAGGCGTGCGCTATCGGGGCCAGACCGGCGGCGACCGCTGCCGCGGCCCCTCCGCTGGAGCCCCCGGCGGATCGGCGCAGGTCCCACGGGGTCCGCGCCGCCGGAGCTCCCTCCGGCTCGGTGTAGCAGGGCAGGCCGAACTCGGGCGTCGCCGACTTGCCGAGGACGACCGTGCCGGCAGCACGGAACCAGCCGACGATGTCGTCGTCCACCTCGGCGAGGTTTCCCCGCAGCACCACCGATCCGGCCTCCCAGCCCACGCCCGCGACCGGGTTCAGGTCCTTGATCGGACACGGGACCCCGAGCAGCGGCGCGGAGGTCTCGCCGCGGGCCACCGCCGCGTCCACCTCGGCGGCCTCGGCCAGTGCCCGCTCGGGGGTGAGCCGGGCGAAAGCCCCCACGACATCCGAGAGCCGCTCGGCGCGACCCAGGTGCGCTCGCGCCACCTCCGTCGCGGTCGTCGCCTGTTCGCGGACGGCCCGCGCCAGCGCCAGGGCGTCCAGCTCGGTGAGCTCCATCAGTGCTTGATCTTGCCCGGCTCGAGGGTGCCGGCGATCGTCGGCTGGAAGTCCTCGCCCAGCTGCTTCACCGCCAGCCGCCCGACCAGCTGCTGCTCGGTCGTGACCCGCTCCGAGCGGGCCCGGCCGATGAAGGTGATCACCCAGTGCAGCAGGGTGGTGAGCCGGTTCTTGAAGCCCACCACGTAGATCAGGTGAACGAACAGCCAGGCGAACCAGGCAGGGAAGCCGGTGAGTTCCAGCTTGCCGACCTTTGCGACCGCCCCGAACCGGCTGATCACCGCCATGGAGCCCTTGTCGTGGTAGTGGAACTCCTCGCTCACCGGGTGGCCGGACACCTCGCCGCGGATCTTCGACGCCGCGTACCGCCCGCCCTGGATCGCCACCTGGGCGACGCCCGGCAGGCGGTCAAGACTGATCATGTCGCCGACCACGAACACCTCGGGATGCCCGGGCAGGGTGAGGTCGCGGTTCACCTCCACGCGCCCGGCCCGGTCGATGCCCGCCCCGGACTGCTCGGCGAGAGTCCTGCCCAGTGGGCTGGCCTGCACGCCGGCCGCCCACACCTTGCAGGAGGAGGCGATGCGTTCGGTCCGGCCGTCGGAGTACTTCACGTCCAGACCGGTCGCGTCCACGTTCGTGACCAGCGCACCGAGGCGCACCTCGACCTTGTTCCGCTCGAGCTCGGCCTTCGCCGCGGCGGAGAGCTTCGATCCGAACGGCGGCAGCACCACATCGGCGCCGTCCAGCAGCAGTACGCTCGCCTTCGTCGTGTCGATTCGCCGGAAGCACTTCCGCAGCGTGTGCTGGGTGAGCTCCGCGATCTGGCCGGCCATCTCGACACCGGTGGGCCCGGCGCCGACAACCACGAAGTTCAGCAGCCGGCGCCGCTCGTCGGCGTCCTCGCTGAGCTCGGCCATCTCCAGCGACCCGAAGATCCGGGCCCGCAGTTCGAGCGCGTCGTCGATGGACTTCATGCCCGGCGCGAAGGTGGCGAAGTGGTCGTTTCCGAAGTACGACTGGCCGGCGCCGGCGGCGACGATCAGGTAGTCGTACTTCAGCGCGACGGTCTTGGCCAGCTTCTCCGCCACCACCACCCGGCTGGCCAGGTTGATCCGGGTCACCTCGGCGAGCAGGACGGTGGCGTTGGCCTGGTTGCGCAGCACGTCGCGCGTGGCCGGCGCGATCTCGCCGGTGGAGAGGATCCCGGTGGCGACTTGGTAGAGCAGCGGCTGGAACAGGTGGGCGACCGTCTTCGCGACGAGGGTCACCTCGACGTCTGCCTTCGCCAGCGCCTGGGCCGCGAACAGCCCTCCGAAGCCGGATCCGATGATGACGACCTGCGGACGGGCCATTGGGGACCTCCGTTCCCTGGACAGCTGCACGCAACTAAGGCAACCCTAACTCGGCGCCACCACCCAGGTCGATCAGGCAGATCTCGAGATGACCCCGTCGCAGAGGGCGGCCAGGGCGTCCCGCGCCGGTCCCTCAGGCAGCGGCGCGAGGTGCGCGCGGGCCACCTCGGCGCGGCGGCCGATCTCGTCCCTCGCCTCGGCGATCGCCGGATGCGCCCGCATCAGGCGCAGCGCCTCGGCCAGATCGGCATCGTCGCTGAGGTCGGAGTCGAGCAGCGCGAGCAGGCGGGCGTCCGCCGGATCGGAGCTGCGCCGGGCCAGCAGGGTGGGCAATGTGGGGACGCCGGCCCGCAGGTCGGTGCCCGGGGTCTTGCCGGAGGAGTCGCTGGCGATGTCGATGATGTCGTCGCTGAGCTGGAAGACCACACCGATCTCCTCGCCGTACGCTGCCAGCGCGGCCAGCTCGGCCTCGCCCAGCCCGGCGACCATGCCGCCGAACAGCGCGGACGCCGCGATCAGCGAGCCGGTCTTGTCGGCGAGGACCGCCAGGTAGTGCTCGAGGGGGTCGGCGCCGTCGCGCGGTCCCCTGGTCTCCGCGATCTGCCCCTGGACCAGCCGGGCGAAGGTGTCGGCCTGCAGTTTCACGTAGTCGGTGCCGAGGTCCGCCACGATCGAGGACGCCCGGGAGAACAGGAAGTCACCGACGAGGATCGCGACGGTGTTGTCCCAGCGGAGGTTGGCGGTCTGCACGCCGCGACGCAGTTCGGCCTCGTCCATCACGTCGTCGTGGTAGAGGCTGGCCACGTGGGTCAACTCCATGACCAGGGCCGCCCGCACCACCGAGTCCGTCGGCGAGGAGGACCCCAGCAGCGACGCGAGCACCACGAGCAGCGGACGGAACCGCTTGCCGCCCGCGCGGATCGTGTGCTGCGCAGCCTCGGTGACGAAGTCGGTGTCGGCCTTCGCCGCCGTGCCGAGGCGCTCTTCGACCAGTTCGAGCAGCCCGTTCACACGCTCGGTGAACTCCCCAGGCAGTTCACCGACGAGATCAGCTGGCTGGGTGGCGGACACGCGCGACAGCATAGCCTCAGCGCAGGAACGTGCTGGCCGAGGTGACAAGGTCCAGCAGCGGTCCGGGGAACAGTCCGAGGTAGGCCGAGGCGAGTGCGCCGAGCGCCACCGGCACCCAGGTCATTCCGGACGCCCTGCCCACCACGACCCCGTCCGCCGGCTCGGCGAAGAACATCAGCACGATCACCCGTAGGTAGACGTAGGCCGCGACCAGGCTGAACGCGACCGCGGCCAGCACCAGCCAGGCGTACCCGCCCCGCCAGGCCGCGGAGAAGACCGCCCACTTGCCGATGAAGCCACCGGTCAGCGGGATCCCCGCGAAGCTCAGCATCAGCACCGCGAAGATGCCCGCGAGCAGCGGGCTCTTCCGGCCCAGGCCGGCCCAGCCGGAGATCTCGTGCACCTCGCCGGCCTGGTTGCGCACCATCGTGACGATGGCGAACGCGGCAACGGTCGCGAAGCCGTAGGCGACCAGGTAGAACAGGATCGAGCCGAAGCTGTTCATCTGCCCGGTGACGCCGGCGGTCGCTCCCACCACGGCGACCAGGATGAACCCTGCGTGCGAGATGGAGCTGTAGGCGAGCAGGCGCTTCATGTCCGACTGGGTCAGTGCGACCACGACGCCGATCGCCATGGTGATCACGGCGACCACGGCCACGAGTGGCTGCCAGGCCCAGCGTTCCCCGCCGAACCCGACGTAGAAGATGCGGACGGTGGCGCCGACGGCGGCGAGCTTGGTGCAGATCGCCATGAATCCGGTGACCGGGGTCGGGGCGCCGACGTACACGTCCGGCACCCAGTTGTGGAACGGCACCGCACCGATCTTGAACAGCAGGCCGATCGCGAGGAACGCCATGCCGGTGTAGAGCAGCCCTCGACCGTAGACCGGGTCGGCGATCGCGTCGCTGATCCGTCCGTAGTCGAAGGAGCCGGTGAAGCCGTAGGTCAGCGCCATGCCGAACAGGAAGAACGCGCTGGACAGGGCCCCCAGCAGGAAGTACTTCAGCGCGGCCTCCTGGCTGAGCAGCCGGCGGCGGCGTGCCATGCCGGAGAGCAGGTACAGCGGCAGCGACATGACCTCGAGCGCCACGAACGCGGTCAGCAGGTCGTTGGCCGCGACGAAGACCATCATGCCGGTCAGCGAGAACAGGGCCAGAGGAAAGACCTCGCTGTGCTCGTGGCGGGCCAGGCTGGCCTCGGTCTCGGCCGCGCTGCCGGGCACCGACGCCGCGGAAGCGGCGAACGAACTGGCCCCGTCGTTCAGGTCACGTTCTGCGAACACCAGCATGCTGAGCAGGCCGAACACCAACAGCGCGCCCCACATCAGGTAGGACGGGCCGTCGAGGCTGATCGAGTCCATCGCCATCAGGCCGAGGTTGTCCTTCGGCGACAGCCAGGACATCACGAGGAGCACGAACGCGACGCCGATGGCGAGCTCGAAGAGCAGCACCTGGGACACGAAGCGCCAGCGGCGCGGGAGGGCCGCCTCGATGCCGATCCCGATGCAGGCGGCCAGCAGCACCGTCAGGATCGGGGCGAGCTGCAGCCACTCGAAGGTGGGCGCGGTGATGGCGTTCACTTGGCTTCCTCTCCCAGTGGCGCCACCGGGTCAGTAACCCCGACATGGCTCATGGTTGTCTGCGCGACGGGCTCGATCACCGAAAGGGCGAGGTTCGGCACGAATCCCAGCAGCAGGATCACGGCGAGGATGGGCGCCGCCACCCACTTCTCGCGGGCCGTGGCGTCCGTGGTGAATGTCCTGGCCACGTCCTCGTTGACCGGTCCGGTCATCGTGCGCTGGTACATCCTCAGGATGTAGACCGCGGCGAGAACGGTGCCGATCACCGCGACGGCCGCGACGCCCGGCTGGCGGGCCCACGTGCCGGCCAGCACCATGAACTCCGAGACGAAGCTCGACATACCGGGCAGCGCCAGGCCGGAAAGGCCGGCCATCAGGAACACGCCGGCGAGCACGGGGGCGAGCTTCTGCACGCCGCCGAAGTCGGTCACCATCGCCGAGCCGCGCCGCGAGATCAGGAACCCGATCACCAGGAACAGCGCCGCGGTGGAGAACCCGTGGTTGACCATGTAGAAGATCGAGCCGGAGATCCCTGCGCTGGTGAAGGTGTAGATGCCGAGCACCATGAACCCGAAGTGGCTGATCGAGGTGTAGGCGACCAGGCGGAGCAGGTTCTTGCTGCCGATCGCCCCGACCGCGCCGTAGAGGATGCTGATCAGTGCCAGCACCACCATCGCCGGGGCGACCCAGGTGCTGGCCTCCGGGAACAGCCACAGGCAGAACTTGATCATCCCGAAGGTGCCGATCTTGTCCAGGATGCCGACCAGCAGCACCGACGTACCCGGGGTGGCCTCCTCCGCTGCGGTCGGCAGCCACGTGTGCACCGGCACCATGGGGGCCTTCACCACGAAGGCGAACAGGAAGCCGACCATCAGCCAGCGGGCCAGCATCGGGTCCATCTGGAGCTTCATCAGCTCGTCGAGCAGGTAGGTGGGAGCTCCGGTCAACTGCACCGACACCGCGTACAGCCCGATCACCGAGACCAGCATGACCAGACCACCGGCGAGGCTGAACAGCAGGAACTTCACTGCGGCGTAGGAGCGCCGCGGGCCGCCGAAGCCACCGATCAGGAAGTACATCGGGATCAGCGTGGCCTCGAAGAACAGGTAGAACAGCAGCACGTCCTGGGCCAGGAACACGAACACCGACATGCTCTCCAGCGCCAGCACGAGGGCGACGAACGCCTGCGGGGTCCAGCGCCCGCGCCCGGGGAGCTTCCACTCGGCGAGCAGCACAACCGGCACCAGCAGGACGGTGAGCAACACCATCACCAGCGACATGCCGTCCAGGCCGACCGCCCACCAGGCCCCGAACGTCGGGATCCACGGGGCCTTCTCGGCCAGGTCTGCACCGCCGCTGAACAGGACCGCGACGCCGATCCCGACCAGCGCGGTGGCAAGGGCGAACACCATGCCGACCCCGCGGGCGATCTGCTTCACCGGCAGGCACAGCACCGCCGCGCCGACCAGGGGCACGAGGCCGAGGAATGTGAGCCAGGGGAATGTCATCTCTGCTACCTCCCTCAGGCCAGCTGGGTGAGAATCAGGACGGCTCCGACCAGCACAACGCCGATCGTCATCGTCAGGGCGTAGGCGCGGACCTGACCGGTCTGCAACCGTCTGGCCTGGCTGGACAGGCCGGAGAAGACGCCGGCGAGGCCGTCGGCCCCCGCGTCGATGATCCGGTCGTCGCCGGTCACGACCCCGCGGGACACCGCGAGGGTCGGACGCACCACCAGGGTGTCGTTGATCAGGTCGCCGAACAGGTCGTTGCGGCCGGTGACCGTGAACGGGTTGCCCGAGGCGGGCGCGACGTTCGGCACCGGCTTCGTGCCGAAGATCCACCACGCGAGTGCGATGCCCGAGGCAACCACCAGCAGGGTCGCCCAGCCGATCGGGCCGGGCATCAGCGCCGTCTCCTGGACGTGCGCTCCGGTCGCCGGCTCCAGCCATTCCTGGATCCAGTTGTTCATCAGGGCGCCGGCCACGACGCTGAAGAACGCGAGGATGATCAACGGGACCGTCATCACCCATGGCGACTCGTGTGGGTGAACCTTCTCGCGCCAGCGCCGCTCGCCGAGGAAGGTCATCACCATCAGCCGGGTCATGTAGAAGGCCGTGATACCGGCGCCGATCAGGGCGGTCACCCCGGCCACCGTGCTCACTTCGAAAGCCGCTTCGATGATGTGGTCCTTGGAGAAGTAGCCCGCGAACCCCGGGACGCCGATGATCGCGAGGTAGCCCATCGCGAACGTCCAGAACGTGACCTTCATCACCTTCGCCAACCCGCCGTAGTGGCGCATGTTCACGTCGTCGTCCATGCCGTGCATCACCGAACCCGCGCCGAGGAACATGTTGGCCTTGAAGAAGCCGTGGGTGAGCAGGTGGAAGATCGCGAACGCGTAGCCGACCGGGCCGAGCCCCGCGGCGAGCATCATGTAGCCGATCTGGCTCATCGTGGAACCGGCCAGCACCTTCTTGATGTCGTCCTTGGACGAGCCGATCCAGGCACCGGCCATCAGGGTCACGCAGCCGACCACCACGACGGCCGTGCTGGCGGCGGACGACATCTCGAAGATGGCGTGGCTGCGCACCACCAGGTAGACACCGGCGGTGACCATCGTCGCCGCGTGGATCAGGGCCGACACCGGCGTCGGGCCCTCCATGGCGTCCAGCAGCCACGCCTGCAGCGGGACCTGGGCGGACTTGCCGCAGGCGCCGAGCAGGAGCAGCAGCCCGATCGTGGTGGCCCAGAACGGCTCGAGGTGTGGCGCGGCGGCGTTCACTGCGGTGAACGCCGAACTGCCGAACAGCGCCAGCATCGCCATGATCGCCATGGTCATGCCGAGGTCGCCGATCCGGTTCATCACGAAGGCCTTCGTGCCCGCGGCGGCCGCGGACGGCTTGTGCTGCCAGAACCCGATCAGCAGGTAGGACGCCAGGCCGACGCCCTCCCAGCCAACGAACAGGACCAGGTAGTTGTCGGCCAGGACCAGGGTCAACATCGCCGCGATGAACAGGTTCAGGTAGGCGAAGAACCGCCGCCGCCGCTCGTCGTGCGCCATGTAGCCGACCGAGTAGATGTGGATCAGCGCGCCGACGCCGGTGACCAGCAGCGCGAACAGGATCGACAGCTGGTCGACCAGCAGGCCGGCGGAGATGTGCCACATTCCGGTGGTGATCCACTCGAACATCGGCACCGCAACCGCGCGCGCGTCCGGGGCGCTCTGCAGTTGCTGGGCGAACAGGCAGGCCGCGATGCTGAAACTGAACAGCACGGCGGCCACGGCGAGCCAGTGACCGATGCGGTCCAGGATGCTGCCGAACAGCAGCAGGATCGCCGCGACAACCGCGGGCGTGGCGATCATCAGCCACGCGTAGGAGAACATGCCGGTTGCGGCGACCGGGGCGAGGGCTTCCAGGGTGATCATCGTCGGCAGTCCCTCACAGCTTCAGCAGGTTCGCCGCGTCCACGGAGGTGGAGCGCCGGGTGCGGTAGATGGTGATGATGATGCTCAGCCCGACCACGACCTCCGCCGCGGCCACCACCATGACGAAGAAGGTGGCCACCTGGCCGTCCAGGCCACCCCGGGCCAGCGCGAATGCCACCATGGCGAGATTGGCCGCGTTCAGCATCAGCTCCACCGACATGAAGGCGACCAGCGCGTTGCGCCGGATCATCACACCGATGGTGCCGATCGTGAACAGGATCGCGGCCAGGTAGACGTAATTGTCGGGGCTCACTCGTCGTCCTCCTCGGCCTCGCCGGATTCGACAGCATCGAAGACGGCTGCGGTGTTGCGGCTCAGCGCCGGGGCGTCCACGATCACCCCGCGCTCGGCCAGCGTGGTCGATACCGAGGCCTGGCTGATCGTGCCGTCCGGCAGCAGTGCGGGGGTCGCGATCGAGTTGTGCCGGGCCAGGACGCCGGAGTTGGGCAGCGAGCCGGGGTGGGCGCCCGACTCGGCGTAGTCCCGCATCCGCGCGTCCGCCAGTTCGCGCTGGGTGGGCTTGGGCCGGGTGCGGGCGTGCTGGCCGAGCACCATGGCACCGACCGCGGCCGTGATCAGCAGCGCCGAGGTGAGCTCGAAGGCGAACACGTAGCGGCCGAAGATCAGTGCGGCGAGCGACTCGACGTTGCCGCCGTGCGCTGCGTTCGCCTCGTCCAGCCCGACGTTCGGACCGCCCTGCAGGGCAGCGCCGATGCCGAAGACGATCAGGCCGAGCATGCCGATCCCGGCCAGCCAGGCGGCGAGCTTCTGTCCCTTCAGCGTCTCCACCATCGAGTCCGGCGTGTCCACGCCGACCAGCATCAGCACGAACAGGAACAGCATCATGATCGCGCCGGTGTAGACGATGATCTGGACGAAGGTCAGGAACATCGCGTTCAGCGAGGCGTACAGGACGGCGAGGTTCACCATCACGAACGCCATGCTGAGGGCCGCGTAGACGGCCTTGCGGAAGAACAGCAGGCCCAGGGCGCCGAGCACCATCAGCGGTGCGACGATCCAGAACGTGACCTCCTGGCCGATCATCGGGTGCCTCCTGAGGCGTCGCCGACCGCCGGGGTGCGGTTGTCGGGAGTACCGGTGGCGGGCAGGCCGAGGAAGTAGTCCTTCTCGTCCGCGCCGAGCCGGCGCGGGTGCGGCGGCTCCTCCATGCCCGGCAGTAGTGGGGCGAGCAGCCGGTCCTTGGTGTAGATCATCTTCTCCCTGCTGGTGTCGGCCAGCTTGAAGTCGTTGGTCATGGTCAGCGCCCGGGTGGGGCAGGCCTCGATGCACAGCCCGCACAGGATGCAGCGCAGGTAGTTGATCTGGTAGACGCGGCCGTACCGCTCACCGGGGCTGTACCGCTCGGTCTCGGTGTTGTCCGCGCCCTCGACGTAGATCGCGTCCGCCGGGCAGGCCCAAGCGCACAGCTCGCAGCCGACGCACTTCTCCAGGCCGTCCGGCCAGCGGTTCAGCTGGTGCCGGCCGTGGAAGCGGGGCGCGGTGATCTTCTCCTTGCCCTTCTCCGGGTAGCCCTGGGTGAAGGTCTTGCGGAACATCGTCCGGAAGGTGACACCGAACCCGGCCCACGGGTCGAAGATGCCCATCTACTGCTCCTCTCCCGACGCCGGTACGGCGGCCTCGGCGGTGGACGGAACCACGTCCTGCATTTCCGGCAGCACCTGGCCCGGCATCGGCGGGACGGGGTAGCCGCCGGCGAAGGCGTCGAAGACACCCGGTGCCGGTTCCTCGTCCGGGGCCGGCTTCTCCCCGATGAACATCACCGCGACGAGCGCGAGCAGGATGATGACGATCCCACCCCACAGCACCGGCCCCTGCAGCAGGTTCGCCTGGCGCAGACCCTGGAAGGTCGCGATGACCACGATCCAGCCGAGCGAGACCGGGATCAGGCCCTTCCAGCCCAGCCGCATGAACTGGTCGTAACGGAACCGCGGCAGGGTACCGCGCAGCCAGACGAACAGCGAGATGAACAGCTGCACCTTGATCACGAACCAGATCGGGCCCAGCCACGGGTTGTTCAACGCCGGCATCAGCGTGTCGGCGAGCCAGCTCAACGGCCAGATCGGCAGGTAGCCGCCCATGAACAGGGTGGTCGCGATCGCGGAGACCGTGGCCATGTTGATGTACTCGGCCAGGAAGTAGACCGCGTAGCGGAAGCCGGAGTACTCGGTGATGTAGCCGGAGACGAGTTCGGACTCCGCCTCGGGCAGGTCGAAGGGCGCCCGGTTGGTCTCGCCGACCATCGAGATGACGTAAACCACGAAGGAGGGCAGCAGCAGCAGCCAGTACCAGGACTGCAGGCCGAGGTCGATGCCGAAGGGGGACAACGCCGTCCGCTGCGCCTCGACGATGTCGTGGGTGGACATCGAGCCGGCGTACAGGAACACCGCGACCAGGGCCAGACCCATCGCGATCTCGTAGGAGATCATCTGGGCCGACGAGCGCAGGCCGCCGAGCAGCGAGTACGGCGAGTTGGACGACCAACCCGCGAGCACGAAGCCGTAGATGCCGACCGAGGTCACCGCCAGCAGCACCAGCACGCCGACCGGGAGGTCGGTGAGCTGCAGGTAGGTGTCGACGCCGAACATCGTCACCTTCCCGCCGAAGGGGATCACGGCCCAGGCCGTGAAGGCCGCAGTTCCGGCGATCATCGGGGCGAGGGTGAACAGCACCCGGTCGACCATGGAGGGCATGAAGTCCTCCTTGATCAGGAGCTTCATGCCGTCGGCCAGCGCCTGGCCGAGGCCGAGCGGGCCGTTCATGATCGGGCCCAGGCGGTGCTGCATCTTGCCGACCAGCCGGCGCTCGTACCAGACGTTGAAGATCGTCCAGACCAGCAGGACGACGAACAGGACGACGACCTTGATCAGGACCAGCCACCACGGATCGTTCATTCCTCGCCTCCCACGCTCAGGGTGACCTCGTCGCCGAAGACCACGCCCAGTTCACCCAGCGGCGTGCCGGGCGAGTTCGTCGGCACCCAGACCGCACCCTCGACCATCCCCGGGGTGATCGCGACCGGCAGGCTGTACCAGCCGGAGCCGCCGCTCACCGCCACCGCGTCGCCCTCGGCAACGCCGAGCGCCTGGGCCAGCGCAGGGCTGACCCTGGCGAGCGAGGGTCTGGCCGTGTCCGCGAGGGCACCCTCGCCGTCCTGGCCGCGGCCGCCGTCGATGAGCTGCCGCCAGGTGGCCAGCTTCACGATGGCCTCCCCATCGGTGACCTTCGGCACCTTCGGTGCCACGGTGCGGGTGCGGCTCTTCCTCACGGGCTCGGCCGGCCTGGCGTCGGCGACCCCGGCCGGGTCGGTCCAGGTGCCCAGCTCGGTGAGCTCGGCGAGCGCCTGCTTCGGCGTCCGGACCCCCAGCGGACGGCCGAGGGCGTCGGCCAGAGCCGCCAGCACCCGCAGGTCGGTCATCGGCGCGGCGGACTGAGGGATCACCGTGTTCACCCGGCCGGGCCGGTGCTCCCAGTTCAGGAACGTGCCGGGGTGCTCCTCGATCAGCGCGACCGGGAAGACCACGTCCGCCCGCTCGGTGACCTCGGAGAGCCGGCTCTCCAGGGCGACCACGAACCCCGCGTTCTCCAGGCCCGCACGGACGGCGGCAGCATCGGCGAAGTCGACCGGCTCGAGTCCTGCGACGACGAGCGCCTTCAGCTCGCCGGCCGCGGCGGCAGCCAGCATCCCGGTCGCGTCCATGCCGTCCTCTGCCGGAAGGCTGTCGACCTCCCAGGCGGCGGCGACGTCGACCCGTGCGGCGGTGTCCGTCGCGGGGCGTCCGCCCGGCAGCAGTCCGGGCAGGCAGCCCGCCTCCACCGCGCCACGGTCACCGGCGCGGCGCGGCACCCAGGCCAGCCGGGCACCGGTGGTCTCCGCCACCTCCGCAGCCGCAGCGAGCAGCCCCGGAACGAGCGCGGCCCGCTCCCCCACCAGCAGGACGTTCCCCGCGGCGAGGCCGAGCCCGCGCAGGGCTGCCACCTCGGCACCGGGGACCGTCGCCACCACGGTGGCGTTCAGCTTGGCGCTGCCGTCGCTCGCGAACGGGGCGATGGTCGTGACCTTCAGGCCCTTCTTGCGGACGCCCTTGCGCAGCCGCAGGAAGATCAGCGGCGACTCGTCCTCCGGCTCGAAGCCGACCAGCACCACGTGGCCGGCGGTCTCCAGGTCGGTGTAGGTGACCGCGCCGGCGAGGGACTTCCCCGCGACGTTCGCCGCAAGGAAGGCCTCCTCGTCCGCGCCGGCCGGACGCGAGCGGAAGTCGATGCTGTTCGTGCCGAGCACGACCCGGGCGAACTTGCTGTAGCCGTAGGCGTCCTCCAGGGTCAGCCGGCCGCCGGTGAGCACGCCGGCGCTACCACCGGCGGCGGCCAGGCCGGCGACGGCGGCGTCCACGGCTTCCGGCCAGGACGCGACGCGCAGCGCGCCGTCCTCACGGATCAGCGGCCGGGTGATCCGGTCCTCACCGCGGGCCGAGACGAAGGCGAAGCGACCCTTGTCGCAGTTCCACTCCTCGTTCACCTCCGGCGCCTCACCGGCGAGCCGGCGCTTCACCTGGAAGTGGCGCTGGTCGGTACGCAGCTGGCAGCCGCCCGCGCAGTGCTCGCAGGTGGTGGTGGTGCTGACCAGGTCGAACGGGCGGCTCTGGAACCGGTAGGCGGCCGAAGTGAGCGCACCGACCGGGCAGATCTGCACGACGTTGCCGGAGAAGTAGGAGTTGTACGGGTCGTCGGCGTACCGGCCCACCTGCTGCAGCGCGCCGCGCTCGACCAGCGCGATGAACGGATCACCGGAGATCTGCTCGGAGAACCGGGTACACCGGGCGCACAGGACGCACCGCTCGCGGTCGAGCAGGATCTGCGCGGAGATGGCGACCGGCTTCGGGAAGGTCCGCTTGACGCCCTCGTAGCGCGACTCGCCCTGCCCGTTCGCCATCGCCTGGTTCTGCAGGGGGCACTCGCCGCCCTTGTCGCAGATCGGGCAGTCGAGCGGGTGGTTGATCAGGAGGAACTCCAGCATGCCCTTCTGGGCCTTGCGGGCCACGTCGGAGGTGTGCTGGGTCTTGATCTGCATGCCGGGCGCGCACTCGAGCGTGCAGGACGCCTGGGGCTTGGGGAAGCCGCGTCCGTTGCCGGCGTCCGGCACCTCGACCATGCACTGCCGGCAGGCGCCGACCGGGTCGAGCAGCGGGTGGTCGCAGAACCGCGGGATCGCGATCCCGATCATCTCGGCCGCCCGGATGGCCAGCGTCCCCTTGGGCACCTGCACCTCGACGCCGTCGATCGTGACGGTGATCAGGTCGACCGGCGCGACCTGATCGGCCTTGGTCTGGACGCTCATGCGTGCACCTCGGTCTTCTCCGGAACCTCGAACAGGGCGCTGCGGCCGTACGGGAAGAGCTCCCAGGCGGGCGTGCTGTAGCCGGCCTCGAACTCGCTGCGGAAGTGCCGCACCGCGCTCGTCACACACGCCACCGCACCGTCGGCGAGCGCGCAGAACGACTTGCCGCCGATGTCGTCACAGATGTCGAGCAGCTTGTCCACGTCGCCCTCGACGGCCTGTCCCGCCTCGAACTTCTTCAGCAGCTGGACCAGCCACCAGTTGCCCTCGCGACAGGGCGTGCACTTGCCGCAGGACTCGTGCTTGTAGAACTCCACCCAGCGCAGCGTGGTGCGGACCACGGAGGTGGTCTCGTCGAACACCTGCAGCGCCTTCGTGCCCAGCATCGAGCCGACACCGCCCATGCCCTCGTAGTCCAGCGGCACGTCGAGGTGCTCGGCGGTGAGGATCGGGGTGGAGGAACCGCCCGGCGTCCAGAACTTCAGCTCGTGGCCGGCCCGGACGCCGCCGGACAGCTGCAGGAGCTGGCGCAGGGTGATGCCCAGCGGAGCCTCGAACTGGCCGGGACGGTTCACGTGCCCCGACAGCGAGTAGATCGTCATGCCCTTGGACTTCTCGGAGCCCATCGAGCCGAACCAGGCCGACCCGTTCTTCACGATCGCGGGGACGCTGGAGATCGACTCCACGTTGTTGATCACCGTCGGGGAGGCGTACAGGCCCGCCACGGCGGGGAACGGCGGCCGCAGCCGGGGCTGGCCGCGCCGACCCTCGAGCGAGTCCAGCAGTGCCGTCTCCTCACCGCAGATGTAGGCACCCGCGCCGGCGTGCACGACGATGTCGAGGTCGTAGCCGGAGCCGAGGATGTTGGTGCCCAGGTAGCCGGCGTCGTAGGCCTCCTGCACCGCCTGCTGCATCCGCCGGATCACGTGCAGCACTTCGCCGCGGATGTAGACGAACGCGGTGTGGCAGTCGATCGCGTAGGAAGCGATGATCATGCCCTCGACCAGCGTGTGCGGGCTGGCCAGCAGCAGCGGCATGTCCTTGCAGGTGCCCGGCTCGGACTCGTCGGCGTTCACCACCAGGTACTTGGGGTTCGGGTTGTCCTTCGGCACGAAGCTCCACTTCATGCCGGTCGGGAAGCCCGCGCCGCCGCGTCCGCGAAGCCCGGACTCCTTGACCAGGTCGGTGACCTCGGCCGGGGTCATCTTCAGCGCCGTGCCGACGGCCTGGTAGCCGCCCGTCGCCGCGTACGCCTCCAGCGTCCAGGACTTCTCCGTCCCCCAGTTCGCGGAGAGGACGGGGGTGAGCGTGTCGGTCACTTCTGCTCCTCCGGCTTCGGGGCGGTCCAGCCGTTGGCGTCCGCGATCGACTTGCCGAGCAGGGAGGCCCGCCCGGCGCTCGGCCCCTCGTCGGCGCGCCCGTCCGGGAACCCGGCGAGCACGCGCTCCGCCTCGCGCCAGCTGGTGATCGTTGCGCCGCGCGTGGAGTGCACCTCACGACCCGCGGCGAGGTCGTCGAGCAGCTGCTCGGCCTTCTGGGGCGTCATGTTGTCCATGAACTCCCAGTTGACCATCATCACCGGGGCGAAGTCGCAGGCGGCGTTGCACTCGATCCGCTCCAGGCTGAAGGTGCCGTCCGGCGTGGTCTCGTCCGGACCGATGCCCAGCTTCTCGCTGACCCGTTCCAGCAGCGCGTCGCCGCCCATCACGGCGCACAGCGCGGTGGTGCAGACCCCGACGTGGTGCTTCCCTCCCGGACGTCGCCGGTACATCGTGTAGAACGTCGCGACACCGGAGACCTGGGCGGTGGTGATGCCGAGTACCTCGGCACACGCCTCGATCCCCGCCGGCGAGATCCGACCGTCCACGCTCTGCACCAGGTGCAGCATCGGCAGCAGCGCAGAGCGCGGCTGCGGGTAGCGTCCGGCCAGCTCGCGCAACTCCGACATGGTTGCCTCGTCGATGGACGTGGTGGTGTCGGACATGTCCACCTCGCCGGATTCGCCGAAGAACGACTGGAACTCGTGACCGCTCATCGGTCCACGCCTCCCATCACGGGGTCGAGGGAACCGACCGCGACCACGATGTCGGCGAGCATGCCGCCCTCGCACTGGATCGGTACGGACTGGAGGTGGTTGAACCCTGGGTCGCGCATGTGGGCGCGGTAGGGACGGGTGCCGCCGTCGGAGACGACGTGGCAGCCCAGCTCGCCCTTGGGGCTCTCGATCGGTACGTAGGCCTGGCCCGGCGGGACCCGGAAGCCCTCTGTGACCAGCTTGAAGTGGTGGATCAGCGCCTCCATGGACTCGCCCATGATGTGCTTGATGTGCTCGTGGGAGTTGCCCTGGCCGTCCGGGCCGACCGCGAGCGTCGCGGGCCAGGCGATCTTCGGGTCGTCCACCATCACGGGCTGGCCGGTCGAGGCCTCGAGCCGGTCAGTGGCCTGCTTGACGATCTTCAGGCTCTCCCACATCTCGTCGAGGCGCACCCGGAACCGGCCGTAGGCGTCCGAGGTGTCCCAGGTGATCACGTCGAAGTCGTAGGTCTCGTAGCCGCAGTAGGGCTGCTGCTTGCGCAGGTCCCAGGCGTAGCCGGTGGACCGCAGCACCGGACCGGTGACGCCGAGCGCGAAGCAGGCCGACAGGTCCTGGTAGCCGATGCCGCACATCCGGCCCTTGAAGATCGGGTTCTCGTTGCAGAACGCCGCATACTCGGGCAGGTGCTTCTCCAGCCAGCTGATCAGGTCGCGCAGCTGGGCGATGCCGGTTTCGGGCAGGTCGAGCGCCACGCCGCCGGGGCGAATATAGGCGTGGTTCATCCGCAGGCCGGTGACCGCCTCGAAGAAGTCGAGGATCATCTCCCGCTCACGGAAGCCGATCGTCATCACGGTGAGCGCGCCGATCTCCATGCCGCCGGTGCCGATCGCGACCAGGTGGGACGCGATCCGGCACAGCTCCATCATCAGCACGCGAATGTCCTGCGCGCGCTGCGGGATCTGGTCCTCGATGCCGAGCAGCCGCTCCACGGAGAAGCAGTAGGCAGCCTCGTTGAAGAGGGGGGCGACGTAGTCCATCCGGGTCACGAAGGTCGTGCCCTGCGTCCAGCTCCGGTACTCCATGTTCTTCTCGATACCGGTGTGCAGGAAGCCGATCCCGGGACGGATCGACCGCACGGTTTCCCCGTCGCACTCGACCATCAGCCGGAGCACGCCGTGGGTCGAGGGGTGCTGCGGCCCCATGTTGATCACGAGGGTCTCGTCGCCCCGCTCGGCCTGCGCGCTGGCGATGTCGGCCCAGTCACCACCACCCATGGCGGTGTAGACGGTGCCCTCCGCCTCCTCGCCGGGAGCAGCGTAGAAGTCGTTGTGCTCGGCGCTCATCGATAGTTCCTCCGCGCGTCAACCGGCGGCACGGTGGTGCCCTTGTACTCGATCGGGATCCCGCCGAGCGGATAGTCCTTGCGCTGCGGGTGGCCGACCCAGTCGTCGGGCATCAGGATCCGGGTCAGGTGCGGGTGTCCGTCGAAGATGATCCCGAACATGTCCCAGGTCTCGCGCTCGTGCCAGTCGGCCGCCGGGTAGGTCGCCACCACGCTCGGCACGTGCGGGTCGGCGTCCGGGCAGGCGGTCTCCACGCGCAGCCGGCGGTTGTGGGTCATCGACTGCAGGTGGTACACCACGTGCAGCTCGCTGCCCGCATCGTCGGGGTAGTGCACACCGGAGACCGACGCGCAGAACTCGAAGCGCAGCAGGGCGTCGTCACGCAGCGCCTGCATCACCTCGACGACCTTCTCGCGCGGCACGAAGAAGGTGAGCTCCCCGCGGTCGAGGACGACCTTGATGAACGGGTCGTCGACCAGGGCGAGCAGCCGGTTGTAGGCATCGTCGTACCAGGAGCCGAACGGGGGCTCACTGGCGGCCGGCCAGTCCACGGCACGCACGATCCGGCTGTAGCCGGAGGTGTCGCCGGTGCCCGAGCTCCACATGCCCCGGCGCGTGGCGACCGGCTTCGGCGGCTCGGGGACGGCCGGTGTGAGGTCGGACTGCTCGTCGCTCATCGCAGCAGGCCCTTCATCTCGTGGGTAGCCGGGGCGACCAGCGCTGCCCGCTCCGCGGCCTCCCAGGCCTCAATCTCGTTCTTGGCCATCGGACGCTTGGCGACAATGTCCTTCTTCAGCTTGAACATCGCGTCGATCAGCATGTCGGGACGGGGCGGGCAGCCGGGCACGTACACGTCCACCGGGACCAGGTGGTCGCCGCCCTGCACGATCGCGTAGTTGTTGAACATGCCGCCACTGGACGCGCACACGCCCATCGCCAGCACCCACTTGGGGTTGGGCATCTGGTCGTAGACCTGGCGCAGCACGGGAGCCATCTTCTGGCTGATCCGGCCGGAGATGATCATCAGGTCGGCCTGGCGCGGGGAGGCGCGGAAGACCTCCTGACCCCAGCGTCCGGCATCGAACCGGGGCGCGCCGTAGGTCATCATCTCGATGGCGCAACAGGCCAGGCCGAAGGTGGCCGGCCACAGCGACGCCTGCCGCATCCAGCCGAAAACGCCCTCCAGCGTGGTCAGCACCACGCCCTGGGGGATCTTGTCCTCAATGCCCATATCCGGTTACTCCCGTCAGTCCCACTCCAGGCCGCCGCGTCGCCACACGTAGGCGTACGCGACGAACACCGTCACCATGAACAGCACCATCTCGACCAGGGCGAACAGGCCCAGCTGCTTGAAGGTGACCGCCCACGGGTAGAGGAAGATGGTCTCGATGTCGAAGACGATGAACAGCATCGCCGTGATGTAGTACTTGATCGGGAACCGGCCGCCGCCCATCGGCTGGGGGGTGGGCTCGATTCCGCACTCGTACGAGCTGTACTTGATCTTGTTCCAGCGCCGCGGCCCCAGGAACGAACTCAGTGTGATCGAGACCGCCAGGAAGAACGCGGCCAGGGCCATGATGCCCAGCAGCGGAATGTAGGGGCTCATCGTGAAGCGGTTCCCTTCTGCAGCGAGCGGAGCACAGGAGTTGTCATGCTGAGGGTGCCACCTTTGCGAGGGTGCTGATGACTTTGTCCATCCAATCACCATCCCGGGTGTCGTAGAGGTGCGCCAGCAGTTTCATCGTGAACCGCATCAGCGTGGGCCGCGGTAGACCGTAGCGGGTGCACAGGTGCATCACCTGCGGGTGCTCGATCAGGGAGACGAACACCTGTCCCAGCCGGAAGTACCCGCCCCACTCCGACTTCAGCCGGGCGGGGTACCCGCGCAGCGCCCGCTCCGCGCTCGGGGTGCCGTAGCCGCGGAAGTGGGCGTCCGCGATCGCGTCCGCGGCCATCTCGGCCGCCTCCATGGCATACGAGATGCCCTCGCCGTTGAACGGCGAGATCATGCCGCCGGCGTCGCCGACCAGCAGCAGGCCGCGGGTGTAGGCGGGCTGGCGGTTGAAGCTCATCGGCAGCGCCGCACCGAGGGTGCGCCCGACCTGGTTCTCGGGACGGAAACCCCACTCCGGCGGCGTGTTCGCCAGCCAGGCGTGGAACATCTCCCGGTAGTTCAGGCCGGCGGGCTCCGACTTCGAGCCGACCGTGCCGAGGCCGACGTTCACGGTGCCGTCGCCCATGCCGAAGACCCAGCCGTAGCCGGGCAGCAGGTTCGACTCCCCCGGCTTGCCGTCCCACAGTTCCAGCCAGGACTCCATGTAGTCGTCGTCGGTCCGGGGGGAGGTGAAGTAGGCCCGAACCGCGACGCCCATCGGACGGTCGGTGCGCCGCTCCAGGCCCATACCCAGCGCCAGCCGCGAGGAGTTCCCGTCCGCCGCGACCACGACCGGGGCGCGGAAACTGCGGCCGTCCTTGGTGGTGACGCCGACGATCCGGTCCGTGCGCGGGTCGACGACCGGGGCGGTGACGGTGGTCTCCTCGTACAGGCGGGCGCCTCCGGCAACCGCGCGGTCGGCGAGGATCTTGTCGAACTGCGCCCGGGCCCGCACCAGACCGTAGGGCGGGAACTCGGCGAGTTCCGGCCAGGCCAGTTCGAAGGGCTCGGTGCGGCCGCCGTAGACCCGAAGGCCCTTGTTACGTACCCAGCCGTGCTCGGGGCTGGTGTCGATGCCGAGCTTGAGCAGCTGTTTCACCGCACGGGGCGTCAGCCCGTCGCCGCACACCTTCTCGCGGGGGAACCGCGCCTTCTCCAGCAACGCCACATCGAGGCCCCGGTCGGCGAGGTGCGCGGCGGCCGCGGACCCGCCCGGCCCGGCGCCGACGACGATCACGTCCGCCTCGATGGCTGAGCCGGTGGCCGGGACTGCGGGTTCCGGCTCGGGCATGGGCTCTCCTGCGGTGGTGCGTGGGACTCGCGCCAGTCTAGGCAATACGTTGCCGGGGGGCCATTCGGCGCCGCGGGCGGCGCCTGTGGCCAGCGGCTATCCTGCGTGGGTGATCCATCACCCGCCCGGCCCGCAGTGGCGCGCGATGACCGTGGCGGTCGACGACCCCGGCGACCTGGCCGCCTACCTGCCGCCGGTCAGCGGCCACGCCTGGCTTCGCCGCGGCGACGGGATGATCGGCATCGGCGAGGTGGCCCGCTTCGAGGGCGGCACCGCCGCCGAGGCCGACGAGTGGTGGCGGGACGTGTGCTCGCGGATCGAACACGAGACCGAGTTGCCCGGCACCTGCGCGACGGGACCGATCGCGTTCGCGTCCTTCGTCTTCGATCCGGCACACACCGCGCACCGCTCGCTCGTGATCGTGCCCCGGGTGGTGCTCGGCCGACGCAACGGAACCAGCTGGCTGACCTCGATCTCGGCCCGGTCGGGCCCCGCACCCGCTCCGCCACTGCCCCAGCCTGTCCCGCCCGCGCCGACCGGCGTGCAGGTCGTCTCGGGCAGCCTGGACGCTGAGGCCTGGCAGGCCATCGTCGAGCAGGCGGTCGAGCGGATCGGGCGGGGCATGCTCGACAAGGTCGTGCTCGCCCGCGGGGTGCGACTCGCTGCGTCCGCGCCCCTGGAGGTGCGCTCGCTGGTGACCGGGCTCGCCGAGCGCTACCCGAGTTGCTGGACCTACCACGTGGACGGTCTGGTGGGAGCCTCACCGGAGATGCTGATCCGGCGCGAGGGTGGACTGGCGACGTCGAGGGTGCTCGCCGGCACCATCCGCCGCAACGGTGGCGAGGAACTGGACCTGAAGCTGGCCCACGCGCTGGCCCGTTCGGGCAAGAACCTGATCGAGCACGAGCTCGCCGTGGCATCCGTGGCCCGTGCACTGGAGCCGTTCTGCTCGGGCATGAACGTGCCGGACGCGCCGTACGTGCTGGAGTTGCCGAACGTGCTGCACCTTGCGTCCGACGTCACGGCGGTGGCACACCCGGACGTGAGCGTGCTCCGCCTTGCGGGTGAACTACACCCGTCCGCTGCGGTCTGTGGGACGCCGACCCCGGTCGCACGGGAGACCATCGCGGAACTCGAGCACCTGGATCGCGGCCGGTACTCCGGACCCGTGGGCTGGCTGGACTCCTCCGGCGACGGCGAGTTCGCGATCGCGCTGCGCTGCGGCGTGGTCGACCCGGCCCGTCCCGAACAGATCACCGTCTACGCCGGCTGCGGGATCGTGGCCGAGTCGGATCCTGCCGAGGAGTTCGCCGAAACCGAGGCGAAGCTGCTGCCGATGCTGGAGGCACTCGGCGCGGACCTCTCCGGGCACTGACCACCACGACGGCCGGACGGGGAGGCCAGCGGCATCCCTGTGCTCTACCTGCACGGGGCCCGGGCGGTGGCCTCGGCACCGGCGGGTATCGACGGAAGTTCCACCCAGACCGGTTCCGGCTCGTCGGGTTCGACCACATCTGGCTCGGCCGGCCCGCACCGCACACCAACCCGCGCTGGGCCGACGCGTTGAGCCGGATGGCCGACAGGCTGGTCAGCCGCGCTGAGCTGCCGCGCCCATCGGACCCGCCACTGACCCGGAGCGGTGCGACGCGGTCAGTTGGTCCCGCTGGCCGGGGCTTCAGCCGGGCGGTCGACCTGACTGGTACTCGACCTGCGGGTGGGCGCCCGGAAGCGCCACACCACGACGGCGAGCACGGAGAGGCTGAGCGCCATCAGCAGCCCCATCGGGAGCGCGATGAACAGGCCTCCGCCGATGATCAGGAGCGTGAACAGCCCGATCACCCCGTTGTAGGCACCGTGCAGGATGGACGGCGCGAGCACCGAGCCGGTGCGCTCCCGCACGGCTGTGAGCAGGAAGGACAGCGGCACGGTCCAGGCGATCATCGCCGGGATCCCCCAGCCCCACTCGGTGCCGTAGTTGTGACCGAGCACGATGATCGGCGCGTGCCAGAACCCCCACAGCACGCCGGTGAGCGCAGTGGCCCTGCCGAGCCCGAGCGGACGCAGCAGGTCGGCCAGCACCCCACGCCAGCCGTACTCCTCGCCGAAGGCGAACAGTCCGTTCACGGTGAGCCCGGCGAAGACGCCCTGCACGATCCCGGTCGCGGCGACGACGAGGGGTGGCGGCAGCACCTCGATCGCGGACACGCCGGGTACGACCTCAAGCATCCGGGTGCGCAGCTCCTCGGCGTTGGCCACCAGGTGACCGGCTCCGGGGACACCGAGGACACCGGCGAGCCAGGCGGTTCCGAACCCGAGGGCGAGGATGGCAAGGATCACCACGACGGCGGCCAGCGCGTTGCGGCCATAGGTCCTCCAGAAGCTGCGCCGCAGCGCCCCCCACTCCCGGGCGAGCAGCGGACGCCGGCCCGCGACCCGCTCGGTGACCAGTCCTGCGACCAGCGGTAGCGGCATGTAGAGCACCGCGGTGACCACGATCCCGACAACGCCGATCGCATCCCCGAGTGCCAGCCGCAATCCCCACAGCAACAGGGCCACGAGTACGGCCCCGCCGAAGGCGATGCCGTAGTAGGTGCCGACGAGGCGCCACTCGACCCGTTGTGGACGAGCCAACTCAGTCATGAGCTTTCTCCAGGTCCCGCCGGATCTCCTCCGCCCGGCCCGCACGGGCGAGCCAGACCAGTACCGCCCCGACCGCGAGCGGACCACTCGCGGCCATCGCCGGGCCGAGCCACGCTCGCCGGCCATCGCCAAGGCTGCGGGCCACGGTCGTGGTGGCACTGATCGACGCGAACAGCGTCGCGCCCGCGATCAGTCCGGCACGTTCCGACCCGGGCCGCCCCGACCGGGCAGCCCACGCGGCCACGGCCGCCGGCACCACGGTGCCGGCCACATCAGCGGCAGCGGCCCTTCGCTTCGGCGTCCAGCGATCGGGCGCGCCCGCGGCATTCCAGTGCGCCGGAAGTCGATCAGGCAGGTTCCGCCCCCGCACGGCATAGTGCAGGACGGCGGCAGCGGCCAGGGCTGCGGGCACGGCGGCCGCCGTCGCGAACGCCCGGGCGGGGGTGGACGCGAAGGGCTCCGTCTCGGCGTCCGGTTCGATCACCCCGAGCCGCACCGCGACCGCGCCGAAGTTCAGGTCCCACCCCAGACCGACTGCCCGGGGCACCAGCACTCGCTCGTCCGCCGGGTTCCACCAGGTCGCGGCGATCCGCCCCGGGACGTCGTGCACGCCGAGACCGGCCAGCAGTTGCCGCAGCCACCGCCGCGCAGTGGACGGACCGCCGGCGATCGGACCCGCGGCGTCCGCCACCCGCTCCACGTCCGCAACGGCGGCGCCCGCATCGAGCCGCTCGCACAGGTGCGCAATCAGGTCGTCGCGGACGTCGGCCCGCAGGGTGGGCGGGGCGGCGGCCGTCGCGCGGTCGAGCCAGGCCTCGGCCCAGGCACGGGCCTCGGGCGTGAGTTCGTCGAGGGTGCGGATCATCGGAGGTCTCCCAGGAGGTCGTTCAGGGCGGACGACACGTCGCCGAAGGCCGCGGCCATCGCTGCCAGCTGCCGCCGCCCGGAGGCGGTCAGCGCGTAGTACTTGCGGGGCGGCCCGACGGGTGACTCCTGCCAGGTCGTCTTCACCAGGCCGGCTCGCGCCAGCCGGGCAAGGAGCGGGTACACCGTGCCCGCTGTGATCGCGAGCGCCGGCCGCGCGGCCAGTTCGTCCACGATCTGCGAGCCGTACCGCGCCTCGTGGGCGACCAGTGCGAGCACGGCCAGTTCGAGCACTCCCTTGCGTAGCTGGGAGGCCCACACGTCTCTCTCCGTCGGCATGCTTCAAGGGTATTACCAGCTACCTTGTTACACAAGTAACCGCTCGAAAGTCACGACGCTCCGGGCGGCCGTCGCTACTACGGCTCGAGCAGCCCGCGGATGTCGTCGGCGGAGAGCGGCGCGGCGAGATCGCCGGACTCCCCCACCACCTTGGCGAACAGGTCGCGCTTGCGTTCCTGCAGCGCGACGACCTTCTCCTCGATGGTGTCCTCGCTGACCAGGCGGTAGACCATCACGTGCTTGTCCTGCCCGATCCGGTGCGTCCGGTCGATCGCCTGCAGCTCGGCCGCCGGATTCCACCACGGGTCGAGGATGAACACGTAGTCGGCCTCGGTGAGCGTGAGCCCGAAGCCACCCGCCTTGAGGCTGATCAGGAACACCGGGTCGGTGCCGGAGCGGAACCGCTCGATCCGGGCCGCGCGGTCCCGCGTCCTTCCATCCAGGTAGACCGCGCCGATGCCCTCCTCCGCCAGCCGGTCACGCACCATGCCCAGGTACGTCGTGAACTGGCTGAACACCAGCGCCCGGTGCCCCTCGGACGCCAGCTCGGTGACCAGCTCCACCAGGGCGTCGATCTTGGCCGAGGCGACCGGCTGGTCGGGCAGGACGAGCGCGGGCGAGAGGGCGAGCTGCCGCAGCAGCGTGAGCGAGGCGAGGATGGTGATCCGGTTGCGCCGCAGGTCGTCCACCAGCCCGAGCACCCGCTTGCGCTCGGCCGCGAGCTGCTTGTCGTAGAGCCGCCGGTGCCCCGGCGCGAGCGGCACCGACAGCACCTGCTCCTGCTTGGGCGGCAGCTCGGCGGCGACGCTCTCCTTCGTGCGCCGCAGCATCAGCGGACGCACCCTGCGGTGCAGCCGGCCCAGCGCCTGCGGATCGCTGCCCGACTCGATCGGACGCCGGTAGAACTCGGCGAACGCCGCCGGATCGGCGAACAGCCCCGGCGCGACGATCGACAGCAACGACCACAGGTCCATCAGGTTGTTCTCCAGCGGCGTGCCCGTGATCGCGAACTTCGCGCCCGCCCGCAGCTTGCGCACGGCGAGGTAGGCCCGCGAGTGCCGGTTCTTCACGAACTGCGCCTCGTCGAGGAACACCGCCGTCCACGGCAGCGCGGTGTACTCGGCCTCGTCCAGCCGAAGCAGGGTGTAGGACGTGACGACCAGGTCGGCGTCGGAGGCCAGCCCGGCCAGCGGCTGCGTCCGCTTCCTCGAGGTCTGCTCGACCACCCGCACCCGCAGCCCGGGCGCGAACCGGGCCGCCTCGGTGGCCCAGGTACCCAGCACCGAGGTCGGCGCCACGACGAGCAGCGGGCGCTCCAGCCGTCCCTCCTCGGCCAGCGCGGAGGCCAGCGCGAGCGCCTGGAGGGTCTTGCCGAGCCCCATGTCGTCGGCGAGGATCCCGCCGAGCCGTGCGCCATGGAGGAAGTGCAGCCAGCGGAAGCCGAGTTCCTGGTAGGGACGCAGGCTCGCCCTCAGCCCGGCCGGCAGCGCCACCCGGGGCAGTTCGTCGGTGTGCAGCAGCGCCGTCACGGCCGAGGACCACGCCCGGGACTGCTCGGCCACCACGCCCAGGCTGACCAGTTCCTCCCAGAGCCCGGCGTGCTCTGCACGCAGGCGCAGCCCCTCTGCATCCTTCGCCTGGAGCTGACCGGCTTCCTCGATCAGCGCCCGCAACTGCTCGAGCTCGGGCCGCTCCAGGCTGAACCACACCCCCGATGGAAGGATCAGGTGGGTCTGCCCGGTCGCGAGCGCGGTGAACAGTTCGCGGTACTCGACCGGCTCGTCCTCGATCGTGATCGTGACCGCGAGGTTGAACCAGTCCGCGCCCTCGGCCGGGTCGGTGACCGCGAGGCTGACCTGCGGCGCCTGCTCAACCAGCCGGTAGGGCTGCGGACGTCCGGTGGTCTCGACCAGCACGCCTGCCGCGGTGAGCCGGTCCACCCAGTTGGTGACGAAGTCGGCCGTGGCCGGCCCGGTCAGGGTGGCCCTCGCGAGCGGATGAGCGCCCGCGCGGTCGGCGCGGACCGGCCACGGCCCCGCCGGCAGGCCGTCGAGCAGCGTCCGCTCTGCGTCGCCGTCGCGGTAGGCGGGACGGGAGCCGGCGGGAGACAGCTCCACATCGAGGGCCCGCTCACCCACCCGGTAGCGGAACAGCCATTCGAGATCGGTGCGGTGCTCCGGCCCGTACCGCACCTTGACCAGGACCTGCGGCGGGGACGTCTCGGGCAGGTCGACGCCGGCCTCCACGATCAGGTCGACCAGCCGCCGCAGCGCCGGGGCGAACTCGGCTGCGAACGCGGGCACGTCGGCGGCCGGCACCCGCAACCGCGGGTGCTGCACCAGCAGCGCCTGCTGGGCCTGGCTGAGCGATTCGGCGAATGGCACCAGCAGCAACTCGCCGGGCTCGTCGACGACCAGGCCGTGCGGCGGCGAACCGAGCAGGTCGGCGTAGACCACGGGCCACTCGCGATCGCCGGAGGCGACGCAGGTGCGCAGCACAAGTCCGCCACCATCGGGCCCCAGCCGGGCTGCCACCCGGGCCGGGTCCGCAGCCACCCGCACCGGCGGCGTGCCCTGGCCCGGCACCAGGTCGACCCCGGCCTCGCCCGCCGCGCGCAGCCAGGCCCAGGCGGACGGCCCGAGCTCCCCCAGTTCGAGCAGGTCGGCCCGCTGGGCGTAGAAGGAGTAGCCGGACCGCGAGTCGCGGCCGCGGGCGAGCCCCGCGAGCACCACCCGGTGCTCCTCGACGTAGTCACCACTCCACGGCTGTAGTACAGAGTCCCACGTGATGCCCGTGCGCACCCAGCGTCCGGACTTCCCCCAGACCAGCGGACGCAGCTGGATCGACCCGCGGGCCGCGCGGGTCACCTGGACGGCCAGCGGCTGGCCACGGGGCGCCGTCCGCGTCTCGGCGGTGATCTGCTCGAGCGCCCGCTGCCACTCGGGTACGAGTGCCCGCAGGCTCACCGTCCGCATGTGCCACAGCAGCGCGGCCCCGTGCTTGCAGTTGAACCCGACCGGGCACGAGCAGGACGTGCTGACCGCCCCGGTGTCCGCGTGGTACCGGGCAACGGTCTGGTAGGTGCGATACGAGGACCCGCGCACCTGTGCCTGGACCAGGCTGCCACCGGTTCCCGACCCGGTGACGATGCGCCCCACACGGCCCTGCCGGACGTACTCCTGGCCGCGGGCGAGCGTCACCTCGCCGAACTGCTCGACCAGCCGGCGCTCACCCAGCTCGTGCACCCAACTCGGGTACGTCGACCCGCTCATTCGACCCGACCGGCCCGCTTCCTGGACAGCCACCAGAACACGGCCGCCACGACGGCGATGGCCGCGGCGCCGGCCAGTCCCATCGGGGCTGCGATCAGCGGGTTGGTGTCGACGAGCACGAGCAGGAAGACGCCGGCGAAGCCGTTGATCGCGCCGTGCAGCACCGCCGGAGCGATCAGCGAGTCGGTGACCTGGCGCGCCCGCCAGAGCAGGAAGGACGCCGGCACGCACCAGGCGATCATGAAAGCGGTGCCGAGCTTCGCGTAGCCGGCGTAGTTGTAGCCCAGCAGGATCAGCGGTGCGTGCCAGGCCCCCCACAGGACGCCGGTGAGCAGGTTCGCCCAGAACGCGCCGAGCGGACGCAGCTCCTCGGCCAGCCAGCCCCGCCAGCCGTACTCCTCCCCGAACGCGAAGACGCCGTTGAGGGTGAACCCGGCCACCAGGGCACCCGCGTAGGCGAGCCCCAACAGCGGCCACAGCGACGGGATGCTCGCGTTCAGCTTCGCGACCTGGTCGACATCCATGCTCGGGAAGAGCAGGAGGGCGTTGGCGAGCAGATCCGGCTGGGCGAACAGGACGCGGCCCACTCCGCTGAGGCCGAGGACGTTGCCGAGCACCCAGGTGAGCCCGAGCATGCCGAGCAGGAGCCCGGCGATCACGAGCACCACGACGAGGACCAGTCTCGGGAGCTTGCGCCAGAACCGGTCGAAGGTGGTGCGGATCAGGGCCGGACGCTGGTCCAGCCGTCCCACGATCAGTGCCGAGACGAGCGGAGCCGGCATGGCGAGCGCGGCCAGCACGATCGCGAGAACGCTGATTCCCCCTCCACCCGACACGTCGCGTCGGCCGGTGACGAACAGAACTGCGGCGATCACGCTGACCCACCCGAGCGCGAGGAGGTAGAACAGCGCCACCCGCCCCCAGCGGACCTTCGGCTTCGCCTCGACGGGCGCGTCGGCTTCACTCACGCAGCCAACCGTAGCCGTCCCTGAGGACAGCCCGGAGCGCCCCCACCGAGTGGCCGGATTCCGGCTGAATCGTGGGTCCGTGGGAGTCCGGCACGTCGACCGGGATCACACCCAGGCGCCGGCCTGCATGACGCGGGTGGCGAACAGGCCGGAGTCGAGGACGGCGAGGTCGGCCCGCTTGCCCACGGCGATCCGGCCCACGTCGGGCAGCGTCAGGTAGTCAGCGGGCAGCGAGGTTGCCGCCCGCACGGCCTGGGTGAACGGGATCCCCGCGGCGACCGCGTTGCGCACCGCGCGGTCGAGGGTGAGCGTCGAGCCGGCGATCGTGTCGGTGCCGGCGATCCGGGCCACGCCATCACGCACTTCGACCGGCAATTCGCCGAGTACGTAGTCGCCGTCGGTCGACGCGGCGGCGGCCATCGCGTCGGTGACGAAGACCACCCGGTCGGGCTCGGTGGAGGCGACGAAGGCGACCAGTTCTGGACGCACGTGCACCCCGTCCATGATCAGTTCGAGGTACACCCGCGGGTCCTCCCACAGCGCCAGCACCGGTCCGGGCTCGCGGTGCCGCAGCGACCGCATCGCGTTGAACAGGTGGGTCGCGCCGATCGCGCCGGCGTCAATCGCGGCACGCGTGGTGTCGTAGTCGGCATCGGTGTGCCCGATCGCCGCCACGACTCCCCGGGAGACCATCAGCCGGATCGAGTCCATCGCCCCGGCGCGTTCCGGTGCGATCGTGACCATCTTCACCGTTCCCCTGCCTGCGTCGAGCAGTTCGGACACCGCGCCGGGCTCGGGGTCGGCGAGCAGCGCCGGCGGGTGCGCACCCTTGTACTTCAGGGCGAGCCAGGGGCCCTCGAGGTGGATGCCGGCCAGCTCTCCCGACTCGACCAGGTCGGCCAGGCAGCCCACCTGCCGCTTCAGGTCGGGTGTCGAGCCCGTGACCAGCGAGGCCACCATCGTGGTGACCCCCAGCCGGCGGTGGGCGGCCAGCGCCTGCCGCGCCACCTCCGGATCCTGGGTGACGAAGGACGCACCCCCGCCACCGTGGCTGTGCACGTCCACGTAGCCCGGGATCAGCACGCCATCGATCTGCTCGTCGGCCGGACGCGGCGGGACACCGGTGCCGGTGGCCACGATCCGCCCTGCTGCGGTCTCGACCCACCCCGCGACGAGTGCGTCGGCGTCGCCGAAGAGGATCTGGTCCGCGGTGATCAGCATCAGACGTCCAGCCTCTGCCAGTCGGGAAGGTTCGCGTAGGTCTGCTTGTAGTAGTCGACCAGCGACAGCTCCGCGGCGGCCTCCTCGTCGACCACGATGGTGGCGTGCTGGTGCAACTGCAGCACCGAGCCCGGGTACATCGCGGTGATCGGACCCTCCACAACCTGCGCGATCGCGTGCGCCTTGCCCGGCCCGGTCGCGACCAGGATCACGTGGCGCGCGTCCATGATCGTGCCCAGGCCCTGGGTCAGGCAGTGCCGCGGCACCTGGTCGATCGAGTCGAAGAACCGCGCGTTGTCCTCCCGGGTCCGTGCGGCCAGGGTCTTGATCCGGGTGCGGGACGACAGCGACGAGGTGGGCTCGTTGAAGCCGATGTGGCCGTTCGAGCCGACGCCCAGGAACTGGATGTCCACTCCCCCGGCGGCCTTGATCGCCTCCTCGTAGGCCACGCAGGCGGCCGGCAGGTCGTCGGCGAAGCCGTTCGGGACGTGCACCCGGGCCGGGTCGAGACCCATCGGCTCGGTCACGGTCTTGCGGATGATCTCGTGGTAGCTCTCCGGGTGGCCCTTCGCGATGCCCACGTACTCGTCCAGCGCGAACGCGGACGCCTCGGACAGGTCGAGCTCTCCGGCGTTCGCCAGCCGGGCCAGCTCGGTGAAGGTCTGCACCGGTGACGACCCCGTGGCCACGCCGAGCACCACCTTCGCACCGATCGGGGCGGCGATCCGGGCGGCCTTCGCTGCCGCAACCTCGCCCACGCGCTTCGCGTTGGGACAGATGATGACTTCCATTGCTTCCTTCGGTTGGGCTCCCGTCCCCCGGTTCGCCGGGGGAAGGCAGCGGTGCGGTTCTACGGTGCGGTCGGATCCGGGGACAGGTTCGATTCCTCGCCCTCGCGAAGCGCCTTCCCTTCCGGCTGCTGGTCTTCCGGAGACAGGTTGTCCCGGCCCAGTTCCATGTGGACCTGGTAGCGGTCGCCGCGGTAGCGGGAGACCACGTACTCGATGGTCCGGCCGCCGGCGGTCGCGATCCGCCGAAAGACCAGCAGGGGGGTGTTCACGGGGGCGGCGAGGGCACGCGCGAGGTCAGGCCCGGCCGCCTCTCCCCACAGGGTCTGCTCTGCGTGGTCGACCCACAGCCCGTAGTCGGCGCCGAGAATCTCGTACAACGACCCGCCGGCGATGTCCCGGCGATCGAGGTCGGCGAGCGGCTCGGCCGGGTACCAGCCGTCCTCGTGCGCGACCGGCTCGCTGTCGGCCAGCCGGACCCGCTGGACGCGCCATGCCTGCGCGCCGGGCGCAAGGCCGAGCGCGGCGGCGACCTCTGCAGGCGGCTCTGCCTGTGCGATCGAGATCAGACGGGTGGACGGGGTCCGGCCGCGTCGACGCATGTCCTGGCTGAACGAGGCCAGGTGCAGTCGGGTCTCCAGCCGCGGCCGGACGGCGAACGTGCCCAGCCCGTGGGTGCGCTGCAGCAGTCCGTCCGCGACGAGTCCGTCGATGGCCTTGCGGACCGTGGCCCGGGAGACGCGGTAGGTGAGCATCAGCTCGCGCTCGGAGGGGATCGCCTGGCCCGGAACGACCAGCCCGATCAGCACCTCGCGGAGCTGCTGGTGCTTGGGTACGGGGCCAGCGCCGATCGCCGTGACGCCGGGGTCCGACATGGTCTCCTCCTTTGGCACGCACTGGACCGCACTGGTACGTACCACCTGCAGAGAATCCTGTGCTCCTTCCCGCACGCTGTCAAGCCGGCGGGGGCCAGGACCAGCTAGCGCCCGGGGCGCGGGATCTTCTGCTTCTCGCCCCTGCCCTCCTTGGCCTCGGCCAGCTCCCGCTTCGCCTGCTCCTGCTCGGCCTGCAGGTCGGCCATGTTGAAGCTGCCCCGCAGTGCCCAGAACACGATCAGGCCGATCACGAGCGACCAGTAGGCGGGCAGCTGCAGGATCAGCGGCGCCGTGATCAGCACCACCATGTCCAGACCCCGGAACAGGTTGAAGATCAGTCCCGGCGGCAGGGCGCCGGAAGAGGTCGCCATCATCGGCGTCTGGTAGTCCACCTTCTTCGCGGTCACCCAGCGCACCGCGCCCATCAGCCCGGCGAGCGAGGTGACCAGCGCGACCGACAGCCCGCTGATGATGCTGCGATCGGCACCGGTACTGGCGATGCCGATGAAGGCGGGCGTCGCGGCGAGCCCCCAGACCAGGGCCAGCATCGCCGGCACAGCCATCGTCGCGGTGCGCAGCTGCGCCGTCTTGAACGGGAACGTCCGGGCGAGTCCGCCGGTGCGCGAGAGCACCCGCATGCTGCCCAGGAACGGCACCAGGCCCGCGACGAGGGCCAGACCGCTGATGAAGGGGTTCAGCTGACTCATCCGCAGCGCGTCCACCGCGTACGGCACGAACAGGCTCATACCCAGGCCGAGGAAGGCCGACGGTTGCCGCTTCAGCCGCTCCACGTCCCGCCAGACCAGCGCGGCCAGGCCCAGCCCGCGGCCGCGGGTGGGCTTCACGTGGCCCTTCTCGGCCATCCGCCGCTCCACCAGGATGTCCCGGATCAGGCCGAAGTCGAGGGCGAACATCGCTCCCTGCATGCCGGCCACCAGGGAGCCCCCGGAGACGAGCCGCGCGCGACGGATCTCCTCCAGCCGGGCCACGGTCAGCTGCAGCAGCACCACCATGCCGATCAGGCCCGCCGCGGCCACCCCGGCGAACAACCAGGTCGCGGGTTCGGCCACAGCCACGAAGGTGGTCGGCAGCCACCCGGCCGCCACCGAGACAACGACCAACAGGACGGCCAGCGCCGCGGCGGCGAACACCGCCTGCAGCACCTTCACGACCACCACGCGCTCCCGGGTCTGCTCGGACGCGGCGAGCGAGACCAGCCCGGCGCTGCCGAGGGCGGCCGCACAGCTCCACGCGAGCACCTGCGCCCAGGCGAGCCCGGACAGCGCGCCCACCAGGGCGGTGCCCAGGCCGGCGACGAGGAACGACAGCAGCAGCGGCAGCACCAGCCGGCCGCGCAGCAGGCGCCGACGGCTGATCGGCGCGTCCATCAGCCAGAAGCCCTCCGCGGCCGAGGCCAGCACCGGCCCGAAGAGCCTGGCCACGCCCAGTGCGACCGCAAAGCAGGCCAGCACCATCGCGGTCGGCACGAGCAGCCGACCAGAGGCGCACGCGTCGGTGCTGCAGCCGGCCATGTTGCCCTGGGCGCGCAGCACGACCGAGACGACCATGGCGCCGATCATCACGACGCTGAACAACATCACATAGCTGTCCTGCAGCACCTGACCGATCGAGCGGGTAGCGCGTCCGTGGCGCCACAGCTTCATCAGGCCGTGCAACTCGTGCTCGTCCACCTCGAGCGGTGGCGCGTCCGGCAGGAAGAAGAAGGTGCGCTCCGGCGCTGCCGGCACGACCGCTTCGACCTCGACCTCGGCTTCCGCCTCGCCGGCGACCGGCGTCGAGCGGATCAGCTTGCGGGACTTCTTACTCATCGGCGAGGACCTCGGCGCGGTCGCCCAGCCGGATCGTCCGGGTCGCCACCTTCTGCACCAGCGTGGGGTCGTGGCTGGCCATCACGATTGCCAGACCGCGCCGGCGCTCCTCGACCAGCCGGTCGGCCAGCCACTCCACGCCCTCGGTGTCGAGGCGCTGTTCGGGTTCGTCGAGGACGAGCAGCTTGCGCGGCCGGATGAACGCAGTGGCCAGCGCGAGGCGGCGCAACTGGCCGGATGAGAGGGTGGACGGCAGCTGGCCCGACTGCGGCACCAGTTGCACCTCGTGCAGGACCTCATCGACAGCGGCGTCGGCGTCCGGGATGCCGTGTGCGCGCGCAAGCAGGTCGAGGTGCTCGACCACGCTGAGGTCGGGGAAGAAGTCGATGTCGTCGATCACCGTCGCGACATCGCGCCGGATCTCGGGATTGGTCTCGCTGACCCGGGTGCCGTTCACCTCGACCGTGCCCTCGTCGGCACGGTCGGCACCGACCAGGCACCGCAGCACCGTGGACTTGCCAGCCCCGTTGCGCCCGGTCAGGGCGATCGCCTCCCCTGCGGCCACCTCGAGGCTGAAGCCGTCGACGATCACGACCGGCCCGAAGGCCTTCTTCAGATTGGTGACCTTGAGCACCGGGGTCTTTCGCGCCATGGGCTCGATTCTCCCCCATCCCGGAAGCGATTCCCGCCACGACCGGTCGATGCGCCGATGGACGTGGCGGTCTCCAGGTCATGGCAGGCTAGGGCTGTGCGTGGAACTGATGCGGCGAGGGCAACCCTGGCAAGGAGGCGAGCCGATGTCGCCGCCATGTTCGACACGGTGGCGCCGCGTTATGACCTGGTCAACGACATCCTCTCGCTCGGCCAGGACCGGCGCTGGCGTGCCGAGACGGTCGCCGCGGTCGGGCCGCGCCCGGGTCAGCGGATCCTCGACCTCGCCGCCGGCACCGGCACCTCCAGCCGTCCGTTCGCGGACGCGGGCGCGATCGTCGTGCCGGCCGACCTCAGCGAGGGCATGCTGGTTGTCGGCAAACAGCGCCAGCCGGACCTGACCTTCGTCAACGCGGATGCGCTCGCGCTGCCGTTCGCGGACGGCGTGTTCGATGCGGTGACGATCAGCTTCGGGTTGCGCAACGTCGAGGACGTGGCCGCGGCCCTCGCCGAGTTGCACCGGGTCACCCGTCGTGGCGGACGGATCGTGATCTGCGAGTTCTCCACGCCCACCTGGAAGCCGTTCCGCACGACCTACCGCAACTACCTGGTCCGCGCCCTGCCGAAGATCGCCGGGGCGACGGCGTCCAACACGGCCGCCTACGACTACCTGGCCGAATCGATCCTGGCCTGGCCGGACCAGCACGCCCTGGCCGACCTGATGTTCGACGCCGGCTGGCGCGGGGTCGGCTGGAAGAACCTGAGCGGTGGTGTCGTCGCCCTCCACCGGGCCCACGCCTGATGTTCACGCTCGACCCGTACGCCGCCCGCAGTTGCCCGCTGAAGGTGCACAACGCGTTCCATCCAGGCATGGTGAAGCCCGACGCGCCCATCGGCACCAGCCGCTTCCCCGGCAGCGCGGAGTTCGCGGCCTCCGTGTACGAGCGGATCCTGGCCGGCTCGGCGTCGGTCGCCGACCTCCGCGGCCTTCTCGGCCAGCCCGGCGAGGTCCAGGAGCAGGCCTGCCTTGCCGCGCTCGCCGAGGGGACGGACGTGGTGCTCGCCGGGCTGCTCCCCCGCGACTGGGAGGCACACCGCTCGGGGCGCCCCGACCTGCTCGTCCGCGATCCCGCCGGCGGCTACGTGCCGGGCATCATCCGCTACCAGCGCGTGGTCGATTCCCGCGGCGACGACCTGCCGTTCGTCTGGTCGGCACTGGGCGACCTGCCCCGACGGCACCGCACCACGGGCTGGCGGTACCGCTGGCACTGGCGGTGGGCGAACGCCCTCCAGCTCACCCACCTGTGGCGGATGCTCGGCGCGATCGGCCAGCAGGCAGCGAGCGGGCCGTGGGCGGTGGTCGTCGGCAACGACGAGGTGGGTGCGGACGGGCTCCGGGCCACGTGGCTCGACCTCACCGAACCCGCCGCCCCGCCGGCACCTGCGCAGGTCGACCGGTTCGCCGCCGCGCCCGACCATGTGCCGCCGGTGAGCTCGCTGGACCGCTACGACCACGAGTTCGCGCTCCGGGTCGATCTGGCCGAGCGCGCGGCGGCCGCCGATCCGGACGACCCGCCGCTGATGCATCCGGTGGTGAGCTACGAGTGCAGCTACTGCACGTGGTGGCCGCGGTGCCGGGCCGAGCTGGACGACGACGACCTCAGCCTGAGGATCAGCAAGTCGCCGCTGGACCACCACGAGATCGCCGCGCTGCGCGATGCCGGTGTCACGACCGTCCAGGAGCTCGCCGGCAGCGACCTCGACGCCCTGCTGCCCGGCTACCTGCCGCACGTGGCCCACCGCCCGGGAGCGGAGGAACGACTTCGCCTCGCGTACCGCCGCTCACGGCTGCTCGCCGACGGCATCCAGCTCGAACGCACCAGCCACGGGCCGATCGCGGTTCCGTCCGCGCCGCTGGAGATCGACATCGACGTGGAGACCTCACGCGACGACCGGGTCTATCTGTGGGGGTTCTGGGTCAGCGACGGCAACGGAGGCGGTCGCTACCACGAGTTCAGCAGCTTCACCGAGCTCGACGACGCCGGCGAGCGGGAGCTGGCGCGCCGGGCGATGAGCTGGCTGCACGACTTCGTCGGCGACTCCGACGCCCTGGTCTTCCACTACTCCGACTACGAAGTGGTCCGGCTGCAGCGCCTGGCCGCCGACGACGACGCCCTCATGCAGTGGGCCGTCGACTTCGCCGGCAGCCACTTCGTCGACCTCTTCCGGGCCGTTCGGCAGCACTTCTTCGGCGCGGGCGGGCTCGGCCTGAAGGTGGTCGCCACCGCGGGCGCGGGCTTCCACTGGCGCGACGATGATCCCGGCGGGCTGAACAGCATGCGCTGGTTCGAGGAGGCCGTGCACGCCCCGACCGAGGACGCCAGGGCCCAGGCGCGCACCCGCGTGCTCGAATACAACGAGGACGACGTGAAGGCCACCTGGCAGCTGCGCCGCTGGCTCCGCGAGATCACCTGACCCCTGCCTGGGCCAGTTCAGCGGGGGACGCCGGCTCACCGGGACCAGGGCCAGGCCACAGACCCGCAGCTCGAGCGAAAGCCCAGTCCGGCAGCCTTCCGTGACCAGGAGGCACACGGGTAGCGACCGGGATCGTCCTGCCTCGGCGTCGAGGTTCGGTGGAGCGCGTGCCTAGTGCACGATTGACTGGCGCGCGCTAACCGTGTCGCGCAGGGCCAGACAGTGATCGGAGGCGGCAACGGGGAGGTCCGCTCCGCGATCGCGTCACCGCAGGCTCATGGACCCTGTGCGGATCGGTTCAGAAGGCGTAGGTGGTCCCGGTGACCTCAGGGACGCTGTGCCAGCTGCGGTCGGCTGCCGAGGCGACCACAGCCTCGTCCGCCTCGGCAGCGGCCCAGGCGTCACCGGCGGACGGCGCGACCTGGCGTCCGGTGAGGATCGACTCCAGGAACTGTCGCGCCTCGACCACCTTGCCGTCGTCGAAGGAGAGGTGCTGGCCCGGACCGGGCTGGAAGCGCCCGTAGTCGCCGTACCCGGATTCGGTCATCACGCTGGTGTAGCCGCGGTGTCCGGCCTCGTCGAGGAGCAGCACCTGAAGGTGCTCGGGGTGCTCGAAACTCCACCGCAGCGAACCGCCCGTGCCGTAGACCTCGACCACGTACTCCGCGCGCGGCCCGACCGCCACCCGCGATGATTCGAGCGTGACCAGCGCGCCCCCGGCGGTTCGGGCGAGCGCGGCCACGTAGTCCTCGTTCTCGACCTCCCTGCGCTCGTCGCTGACGGCGACGGCGGAGTGCCCGACGCCCACGCCCAGCGGTACCGGACGGGTGGTGATGAAGGTGTCGGTCATCGCGGTCACCTCGGTGATCCGGCTGCCGAGCAG
>PHEV01000015.1 GCA_002843035.1 Actinobacteria bacterium HGW-Actinobacteria-5
AGCTCTGGTCGCCGCCGCGAAGTCCGGCAAGCTCCCGCTCGCCGACGACGCCCACATGGGCTCCGCCTTCCGTCCCGGCTGACCCGTAGACCTTGTGGGGCAGCCCGGGGACGGTTCCGTTTCCGTTCACGGGGACGGTTCCCTTCCCGTTCGGATGGTCCGTCCCCATTCCCGTTCACGGGGACGGTTCCCTTCCCGTTCGGATGGTCCGTCCCCATTCCCGTTCACGGGGACGGTTCCCTTTCGATTCACCAGCCGTTGCCCTTGTCAGCGACTGAATGGGAAAGGAACCGTCCCCAAGTCCCGCCCACTTTCGCCCGATCATGGGCGGAGAGTGAACGGGAAGGGAACCGTCCCCGAACCGGCAGCGTGAACGGGAAGGGAACCGTCCCCGAACGCGGACCCGAACGCGCCGACCGAGCTGGGACGACGTGAAGTGGACGGGGCGGTCAGGCGATCTCGACCAGGAGGTCGCCGCCCTCGACGGCCTGGGCGTGGCCGATCGCCAGCCGCTTCACCGTCCCGGCTACCGGGCTGGTGATCGCCGCCTCCATCTTCATCGCCTCGATGGTGGCCACCTGCTGGCCGGCGCTGACCTGTTCGCCCACCTCGACGATCAACGTGACCACGCCGGCGAACGGAGCCGGAACCTGGCCGGGCACCTTCGGGTTGGCCTGCTCGGCTGTCGCCACCGTGGAGGTGACCGACTCGTCGCGGACCGAGATCACCCGCATCTGGCCGTTCACCGTGCAGATCACCTGGCGCATGCCGCGGTCGTCCGGGTCGCCGATGGCCGAGATGCCGAGCAGCAGCGACTTGCCCCGCTCGATCCGCACCTCGACCTCCTCGCCCTGCTTCACGCCGTGCAGGAACTCCTTGGTGGGCATCGCCGTCAGCCCCGAGTAGGCCTCGAAGGACTCCTCGTAGTCGCGCAGCGGGCCGGGGAACAGCAGCCGGTTCAGCGTCCGGCGCGGGTTGGACTCCAGGTCGGCGGCCTGCTCCTCGGTCAGCTCGCTGACCACCGGCTTCGGCGTCCGTCCGGCCAGCGCCTTGGTGCGGAACGGCTCGGGCCACCCGCCGGGCGGGTCGCCGAGATCGCCGTTGAGGAAGCCGATCACCGAGTCGGGGATGTCGTACTTCTCCGGGTTCGCCTCGAAATCGGCCGGGTCCGCCTTGCGCCCGACCAGGGCCAGCGCCAGGTCTCCGACGACCTTGGACGACGGCGTCACCTTCACGATGTTGCCGAGGATCTTGTTCGCCGCGGCGTACATGTCCTCGATCGCCTCGAACCGGTTGCCCAGCCCGAGCGCGATCGCCTGCTGGCGAAGGTTCGACAGCTGGCCACCGGGGATCTCGTGGTGGTAGACGCGTCCGGTCGGCCCGGGCAGGCCGGACTCGAACGGCGCGTAGAGCTTGCGGACGGCCTCCCAGTACGGCTCCAGCGCCTCCACCGCGTCCAGGCTCAGCCCGGTGTCGCGGTCGGTGTCCTCCAGCGCGGCCACCAGCGCCGACATCGACACCTGCGAGGTCGTCCCGGCCATGGACGCCGCTGCGACGTCCACCGCGTCCACGCCGGCATCGATCGCGGCCAGCAGGGTGCCGAGCTGGCCACCGGCGGTGTCGTGGGTGTGCAGGTGGACGGGCAGGTCGAAGTTGCCACGCAATGCGGTGACCAGCTTCGCCGCGGCCGGCGCCCGAAGCAGGCCGGCCATGTCCTTGATCGCGAGGATGTGCGCGCCCGCCTCGACGAACTGCTCGGCCAGGTGCAGGTAGTAGTCGAGCGTGTACAGCGTCTCGGACGGCGAGGTCATGTTGCCCGTGTAGCACAGCGCCGCCTCGGCGACGGCGTGGTCGGTCTCCAGCACCGCCTCGATCGCCGGACGGATCTGCTCCACGTTGTTGAGCGCGTCGAAGATCCGGAACACGTCCAGCCCGGATCGTGCGGCCTCGTGCACGAACGCCTTCGTGACCGCCAGCGGGTAGGGGGTGTAGCCGACGGTGTTACGGCCGCGCAGCAGCATCTGCATCGGGATGTTCGGCATCGCCGCGTGCAGCGCGTCCAGCCGGTCCCACGGGTCCTCCTTGAGGAACCGCAGCGCCACGTCATAGGTCGCACCCCCCCACGCCTCCACGCTGAGCAGCTGCGGCAGCGTCCGGGCGATCACCGGCGCGACGTGCATCAGGTCGCGGGTGCGGACCCGGGTGGCCAGCAGCGACTGGTGCGCGTCCCGGAAGGTGGTGTCGGTCACTGCCACCGCGGTCTGCGCGCGCAACTCGGCCGCCCACTGCGCCGGCCCGACCTCGAGCAGCCGTTGCCGCGAGCCGGACGGCGGCGGCACCGCCAGCGCGCCCTTCGGCAGCTGCGGCAGCTTCTCCTGCGGCCGGATCAGCGAGCGCGCCTCGCCGTTGGGCTTGTTCACGCTGACCTCGGCGAGGTAGGTGAGCAGCTTCGTGCCCCGGTCGGCGGGGATGTGGTAATGCAGCAGGTGCGGACGCTCGTCGATGAAGCTGGTGTTGGTGTGCCCGTCGAGGAAGTCGGGATCGGAGATCACCGCTTCGAGGAACGGGATGTTCGTCGAGACGCCGCGGACGCGGAACTCGCTCAGCGCCCGATAGGCCCGGCGGGCGGCCGAGTGCAGGTCGGAGCCGCGGCAGGTCAGCTTGACCAGCATCGAGTCGAAGTGGGCACCGACGGTGGCGCCGGCGAACACCACCCCGCCGTCGAGGCGGACGCCGGAGCCGCCGGGCGTGCGGTAGACCGAGATCGTGCCGGTGTCGGGACGGAAGCCGTTCTCCGGGTCCTCGGTGGTGATCCGGCACTGCAGGGCGGCGCCGCGGACGCTGATCGCGTCCTGGGTGAGACCCATCCCGACGAGCGTCTCGCCGGCCGCGATCCGGATCTGGCTGCTGACCAGGTCGACGTTGGTGACCTCCTCGGTCACCGTGTGCTCGACCTGGATCCGGGGGTTCATCTCGATGAACACATAACGGCCGTCCTCGCCGACGAGGAATTCGACCGTGCCCGCGTTCACGTACCCGATCTGGCGGGCGAAGCGGACGGCGTCGGCGCAGATCTGGCGGCGAAGCCCGGGGTCGAGATTCGGCGCCGGCGCGATCTCGACGACCTTCTGGTGGCGCCGCTGCACCGAGCAGTCCCGCTCGAACAGATGGATCACCTCGCCGGTGGCGTCGGCCAGCACCTGCACCTCGATGTGCCGGGGGCGGATCACCGCCTGCTCCAGGTACATCCTCGAGTCACCGAAGGCCGACTCGGCCTCGCGCATCGCCTCGGCCAGTGCCGCAGGCAGCTTCTGGGGATCCTCGACCCGGCGCATGCCGCGTCCGCCGCCGCCGGAGACGGCCTTCACGAACAGCGGGAACCCGACCTCGTCCGACGCCGCGACCAGGGTGTCGACGTCCGCGCTCGGCTCGGAGCCGCGCAGCGTCGGCAGGCCGGCCTCACGGGCCGCCGCGATGGCGCGGGCCTTGTCGCCGGTGAGTTCGAGGACAGTGTGCGGCGGGCCGATGAAGGTGATCCCGGCGTCCTCGCAGGCCTGGGCGAGATCGGGGTTCTCCGACAGGAACCCGTAGCCGGGGTAGATCGCGTCAGCGTCCGCGTGCCGGGCAGCCTCGATGATGCCGGCGATGTCCAGGTAGGCGCGGACGGGGTGGCCGTGCACCCCGATCTCGTAGGACTCGTCCGCCTTCAGCCGGTACTCGGCGTGCCGGTCCTCGTAGGGGAACACCGCGACGGTGCCCACCCCGAGTTCGGTGGCGGCGCGGAACGCCCGCACGGCGATCTCGCCCCGGTTCGCGACCAGGATCTTCCGGAACATCGGGCCTCCTCGGCGGTTCGGCGTCCGAATGACTCTATTCGCTGCTGGTGCCCGACCGGCACCCCCGGTCCGCCGGGGAACGAACGGGACCGGGGACGGACCCGCCGATCCAGGGGACGGTTCCCTTCCCGTTCACTCTCCACGACGGGCGGACCCGCCGACTCAGGGGACGGTTCCCTTCCCGTTCACTCCCCCTGCCGACTCAGGGGACGGTTCCATTCCCGTTCACTCCCCACGGTGGGCAGAACCGCTGCGCGCCCGGCGGATCGCCGTGTAGAACGGCAACCGGGCGAGTTGAGCCTCGCGCCGCGCCAGCTGGCGTTCGGCGGCCGTGGCGCGTGTTCGTTCGGCCCGGAGCTCGTCCCGCAGCCGCGTTGACGTCTCCACCTCGCGGTCGTACAGCCGAGCTGCAGTGAAGGCATTCAGTGCGAGTTCCCGCTCGTAGCGGCTGAACGCGCGGAAGGGACGCTCGCCGGGCGTGCCGGTGAGCGCGGCGCTGATCCGGGCGAGGTTGTCCAGGCTCAGCTGCCAGAATCCCTCACGAATGGACGCGAACTCCCGCCTGCGCGCAGCGAAGTCACCGAACCAGGCGTCCACCAGATCGAGGACGCGGCCCGGCCACTCATCCCCCCGCGGATCGACGGCAAGCTCGGGGTGCCCGATGTCGTCAGCGAACCAGCGCAGCTTGTCGCGCGCAGCAACAGAGATGATGCCGTTGCCCATGCCGAACGGGATCATCTGGCCGTGCCCGCGCATCCCGATGGTGAGCGGCAATCGCGCGTAGTAGGCGAGCCCGTCGTGGATGTCGCGCTCGATCCCCTCCAGAGGCACCAGCCGCGCGTCCACCCCGTGCTCGCGGAGGTGGTCATGGAAGCGGCGGTCACGGGGATGGTGGGAGATCACGTCGAGCGCGTACCCGCGTCCGGCCAGCTCCCGGGCGACATCGAGCAGGCCGGCGAAGACGCGGTCGCCGTCGTAGCCGGCCAACTCGTTGCGCTCCTCGAAGGTCACCTGGAAGCCGACGCGTCGCTCGGGCTCGAGGTCGGGGACGTGCAGGTCCGGCACCAGGTAGGACGCGACCGTGGTCGGGCACGGCTGGAAGGTGAGCCGGTCCCGCAACTCGGGCCGCAGGTAGTCCCGGACGCGGGCGATCGAGGCATGGTTCCGCAGCCCGAAGAACGCCGCCTTCGCCACGGTCGCGTTCAGATGCTCGGCGAAGACGGGGTCGAAGTCCGGCTCTCCCTCGAACCGGTTGTAGCCGATCGCGAACACCACTAGGGGAACGGTGAGCGCCTCGAGGTCGGCGATCGAGATCTTCCACTGCCATCCCGACAGCTGGTTCTCATTCGTGCTGCGCAGCATCAGACCGCCACCACCCAGCACGACCGCGTCGTAGCCCTGGTTGACCTGCCGCACCCGGCCCGCGCCGACCTGGTGCCGGAGGTTGGCCGACCCCGTCACGAGGAACCGCTCGCGGTCGTCGTACCCGTCGAGCAGTAGCCGGACCAGCTCGAACAGGATGGCGTCGCCGTAGTTGCTGCGTGGTTTGAGGTCGAAGTGGAACAGGTGCAGCACGGCGTCTCCTCCGTTCGGGTGCGCTCGCGCACATGCGGATTGTGGACGGGTCGTGTGAACCGCCGATGATCCCGGGGTGAACGGGAACGGGGACGGACCCGGTGAACGGGAAGGGAACCGTCCCCGTGAACGGAAAGGGGACGGTTCCCTTCCCGTTCACTCACCCCCAGACGGCCCCGACGTCGGCAACACGGCGCCGGCCGAACGTGCGGCCTGCCTCCACACAGGCCGGGACGCGATCGACGGCGAGCACATCCAGGCCGATCGCGCGGCGACCGGCCGCGTCCGGGGTGAGCAGCACCACCGTGGCACCGGACGCCCGCAGCCGTGCAGCCTGCACCCCCGGACGCCGGTGCGCCCGCAACGCTCCGGTCAACGGCGCCAGCGCCACAACCACGTCGGCCGCACCCGCCGCGTCGAGGTTCGCCGGGGAGCGCAACCCGCCGTCGAAGTACAGCCGCCCGCCGATCCGCACGGCCGGGAGGACTCCCGGCATCGCGCAACTCGCCGCCACCGCCAGGGCGAGGTCGACCGGCCGCCGGGCCCGGAAGAGCACCGGACGGCCGGTGGCCGCGTCGGTCACGACGACCACGAGAGGCGCCGGCCAGCCCCGTCCCGCGAGATCGCCGGCCACGGCGTCCACCCAGCGTCCGGACGCCTCCGGCGTCCACTCGGCGGCGGCCCTGCGGCCCAACCGGACGACGGCCCGGCGCCGGTGCGGGTGCAGCTGCGCGGCCACCAACCGGATCGCCGCGGAGACCGGGACCGCACCCGGGACGTCCCCGCCCCCACCAGGTTGGCGCGCCGACTCGCCGGGATTCGACCGGAACGTGCGGTCGGACCCCAGGGCGTCCGCCACGTCCCGGATCGCCTCCCCGGCGGCGAGCCGCGCGGCCAGCAGCGCCCCCGCGGACGTACCCACGAGCAGATCGGCGTTCCAGGCCAGCCCGCCATCCGCGAGTCCGTCCAGCACCCCGACCTGCCAGGCCAGCCCGGTCAGGCCGCCACTGCCCAGCACCAGGGCCCGGCGCGACGTGTCCACCTCTCGATTCTGCGGTATCGCCTCGCGCTCTCGCGCCTCTCACAGCCGACCACAGCTCAGGAGGAAGCCTTGCTCAGACGATTCTTCTCGGCCTCTCAGGCACTCGGCCAGCGCTCGGCGGCAGACTGGCCGGCAAGACACACTGGAGCGAGGATCTCGATGGCGCGTCACCTCGTCGTCAGCGCAATTGCCTTGTGCGTGCTCTCAGCCTGTGCCTCGCCTGCGCAGTGGACGCCGGGCCCGATCGTCACCGAGAGCGCCACCACGGTCGCGACGACCCCCTCCGCGTCCCCCACGTCGTCCGGCACCGCAGCCACCCCGACCGCACCAGCGGTCCCCGACGCCACCGGCGCCACGGACGTGAGCAGTTACGACTTCTCCGACTTCGCCAGCCCGTCCGGGCGGATCTGGTGCGGCCTGCGGTCCGACCTCGCGCTGTGCCACTTCCCCTACGGTATGAAGGGCAAGGTGCCGTCCTCGAACACCGTGTGCCCGGGCGAGGGACTGGACGTCACCGGCGTCTCCGTCCACGCCCAGGGCAAGGCGGAGTACTTCTGCAGCGGCGACCCGGAGGCGTTCCCGCAGACCAGCAGCGAGTCCGTCGCCTGGTGGAAGCCCGCCGGCTACCCGTCGGTGAAGTACAACGGCTTCACCCTCGCCGTCCTGCCGTACGGCAAGAAGATCGCCAACGGCTCCTACGTCTGCATCAGCGAGAAGGTCGGAGTGACCTGCGGCAACACCCAGACAGGAAGGGGCTTCAGGGTCGCCCTGGCGGGGGTGACCTTCATCGGGTGAGCCCGCGTCGGCGCGCGGGGGGTCCGCGCCGACCCGGGTTCGCCCACCTCCGGTGACACCGCGGGAATGCCGGCGCCGCGTCGGTATCGTGTCGCCATGTCTGCCCCGGCGTCCGAGCTGCCCAGCCCGCTGCTGGACGCCTACCGGATGCATCCGGCCCGCGCGGGCGTCGACGAGCTGATCGACGCCGGGCAGCCGCGTCCGCACACCGGGGAGCTCGCCGCGACCATCGACGGCATGGGGCTCGGCGGACTGCTCGCTGCCCGCGCGGAGGCTGCCGGGCTGGTCGCGGACGAGGGCATCACCTACGGCGCGGCCTCCTCGGGGGCCCGAACGCCGTGGCTGGTCGACCCGCTACCACTGCCGCTGGACGCCGCCGACTGGACCGGACTGGAGCGTGGCCTGGTCCAGCGCGCCCGCCTCCTGGACGCCGTGATGGCCGACCTGTACGGCGACCGCACGCTGCTGCGCACGCGCGTCCTGCCGCCGGCGACGATCCTCTCCCATCCCGGCTTCACCCGTCCGGCGGACCGGATCGAGATGCCGGGCCGACGCCAGCTCGTGCTCACAGCCACCGACCTGGGCAGGGACGCGTCCGGCGCATGGCGGGTGATCTCCGACCGCACCCAGGCGCCCGCCGGCGCCGGCTACGCGATGGCCACCCGGCGCATCGTCAGCCGGGTGCTCGCAGGGCTGCACCGAACCAGCGACCTGGCCCGCCTGCGGGGCTTCTTCCACGCCATGACAGGGGCCCTGCTGGACGCCGCGCCGGGCGGCTCGGAGACCCCGCGCGTGGTGCTGCTGTCCCGCGGCGCGACCAGCGTGACCGCCTACGACCAGGGCTTCCTGGCCGCGATGCTCGGCTTCCCGCTCGCCGAGGCCGACGACCTGGTGGTGAGCCGGGGACGGGTCTGGCTCCGCGCCGGCGACGACCTCGAACCGGTGGACGTGATCCTGCGTCGCGTCGAGGCGGCGCTCACCGACCCGCTGGAGTTCCGCGGCAACTCCGAGGTGGGCCTGCCCGGCCTGGTCGAAGCCGGACGGCGGCGCGCGGTCACGGTGGTGAACCCGGTCGGCTCCGGCGTCCTCGACAATCCGGCCCTGATCGCACACCTGCAACCCGTGGCGCGGGCGCTGCTCGGCGAGGACCTGCTGCTCGACGCCCCCGTCACCTGGTGGTGCGGGGAGGAGTCCCAGCTCAGCCACGTGCTGACGCACCTGGACGAGCTGGTGGTCAAGCCGACCGCACGCAGGGACGCCGCTGCGGTCCGGTACGGCTGGCTGCTCGACGCGGACGAGCGGACGGAGCTGATCGACCGGATCCGCGAGGAGCCGTGGGCGTGGTGCGGGCAGGAGCCGATCGAGCTGTCCACGGCGCCGGTGGTCACCCCGGGCGGGCTGGAACCGCGCCGGTTCGTGCTGCGCGCGTTCGGCGTGGCGGCCGGGGACGGCTACCAGTTCCTTCCCGGCGGACTGGGCCGGGTCGCGGCGAGCACCAGCGAGCACACCGTGTCCAGTGCGGCCGGCACGCTCGCGAAGGACGTGTGGGTGCCGGCGTCGGCGGTGGAGCGGGTCGAACCGGAGCGCGTCCGGCCGCGGCTCACGCTGGCCAGGGAGGGGGCGGTGCCGCCGCGCGTCGCCCGCACCCTGATGGCCATCGGCAAGTTCGCCGAACGGGCCGAGAGCACCGCCCGCCTGGTCAAGGTGGCCGACGACGTGGCCGAGGACTTCGCCGCGCGTCCGGATACCTGGGGTGCCGTCGCGGCAGGCCAGCTGATCGAGGCGGTGGCAGCCATCACCGGCATCGAGCGCTGGTACGCCGAGTCGGCGCTGGGCTACCTGACCCGGGTGGCGCTGGACGCGTCCGCGCCGGGCGGGGTGCACCACAGCGCGCGGCGGCTCACCGCCGAGGCGCAGGAGGTTCGCGACCTGATGAGCGTGGACGTGTGGAGCGTGTTCAGCCGGCTGGAACGCACGCTGGCGTCCCCTCCGGACTCCGACGGCGACCTGCAGCCGCTGCTGGCCGACGTGCTGGAATCCCTGCTCGCCTACGCCGGGATCATGGCGCAGAGCATGGTGCGGGACTCGTCGTGGGCGTTCCTGGACGCGGGCAGCCGGCTGGAGCGGGCCCGGCACACCGTCTCGATGCTGCGGCACGCGCTGGCCGGACGGACGCCGGGCCAGGCCTCCGACCCGACGGCCGATCTGGTGGCGGACGCGGTGCTCCGCGCCGGGGAGAGCATCATCACGCACCGCCGGCGTGCCGCGTCCGGTACCGGCCCGGCGACCGCGACCGAGTCGGTGCGGCAGCTGCTCGTGCACGACCCGGCGAACCCGCGCTCGGTGGCGCACTCGCTGGCCTCGCTCGCCTCCGACCTGCGCATGGTGGGGGACGACCGCCTCGCCGGCCAGGCGGACGCGATCCTGGCCGACGTGGATGCCTACGCCGCCGCGGCTCCGGATGATGCCGACGCGCGGCTGCAGCAGTTGGCGTCCGCCCTCGACGGGCTCGGCGAGCGGATCGGGGCCCGCCACTTCGTCCGGCAGGCCACCCGGCGCACCGCCGAGACCTGGTCGACCCCGAGGCAGGCCGGCTGATGAGCTACGGACCCCATCGCTACCGGGTGCGCCACGTCACCCGATACACCTACGACGACGTGCTCGAGGCCTGCTACAACCGGGGTCTGCTCCAACCGCGCGAGACGCCCACCCAGCGGGTGCTGGCCAGCGACGTGGTGGCCACGCCGCCGTCCGACCTGATGGCGAGCCACCTGGACTACTTCGGGAACCACTCGCTCTACCTCGAGACCCGCGAGCCCACCACCGAACTGACCGTCGCGGCGACGAGCGTGGTCGAGGTGAACTGGCCGGAGCCGGACCTCGCCGGCCTGGACGCCTGGACGGTGGCGGGGGCGGCCGCGGAGCTCGCAGCGAGCCTCGACGCGGTGGAGCTGGCCGAGTTCACCCTGCCGTCCCCGCTGGTGGCGATCGGCACGAAGGTGCACGCGTACGCCGCGTCCGAGTTGCGGCCGGAGCGGCCGCTGGGCGAGGCCCTCGCCGCCCTGCTGCACCGGATTCACGACGATTTCGGCTACCGGCAGGGCACCACGTCGGTGCGGACCACGCTGGCCGAGCTGCTGGAGCTGCGGCAGGGCGTCTGCCAGGACTTCGCACACCTCGCGGTCGGCTGCCTGCGGTCGGTCGGGCTGCCCGCGCGGTACGTGAGCGGCTACCTGGAGACCGCGCCTGCGCCCGGGAAGGAGAAGCTGCAGGGCGCGGACGCCACGCACGCCTGGGCGTCCGTGCTCACCCCGCGCGGCGACTGGCTCGACCTCGACCCGACCAACGACCACTTCGCTGACTCCCGCTACATCGTCACCGCGTGGGGACGCGACTTCTCCGACGTCTCCCCGCTGCGCGGCGTGGTCTTCACCGAGGCCGCCACGTCCGACCTCGTCGTCGAGGTGGACGTCGACCCGCTCCCCCTGGACTGATCCGTCCCTCCGGATTCCCGGTCCGTCCCCTTCCCGTTCACGGGGACGGTTCCCTTCCCGTTCACAAGAACCGTCCCCCTTCCCGTTCACCGGGGGGATGCGGGGACGGTTCCCTTCCCGTTCACAAGAACCGTCCCCCTTCCCGTTCACCGGACATCCGGGTGGACGCGGACGGCCGCGGCTCGTGGAGTGGCCCCATCACGGCGCGCCCCCGACCCGGCCGCGACGAAAGGGTGTTTTGATCGACTGGACGCCGACCGCCGCCACCCCCCGTCGGCCCGAGGAGCGAGCCATGAAGGCAAACCGTGCCACAGTCCCCGCCTCCGAGGACGCCGCCTGGACCATCACCCGCGACGGCTTCGATCCCGGTCGGATCGGTCACCGGGAAACGATCTTCACCATCGGCAACGGCAACCTGAGCCTGCGGGGAACCCTGGAGGAGGGCCACCCGCAGGAGACCGCGGCCTCGTTCATGCACCGGGTCTGGGACGACATGCCGGGGCGAGCGACGGAACTCGCGAACCTGCCGCGGTGGTGGGGACTGGACCTGTGGATCGCCGATCAGCGTGTCCGCCCCGAGGACGCATCAGAGACCCGGCAGACGCTCGACCTGCGCACCGGGGTGCTGCACCGCGAGTACGACTATCCGATCGGGCCCGGCATTCAGTTGCGCGTGCTGCACGAGCGGTTCACCAGCCTCGTTGAACCGTACGGCGCCATGCTGCGCACGCGGCTCGAATTGGGCTGCGGCGAGGCCGACATCCGAATCCGGGCGAGCGCCAGCCTGCACGTGGAGAACACCGGCCTGCTGCACTGGCGCCTGGTGGGTCAGTCGGTCGGGGAGGACGGGATCGCGCTGGTCGCGGTCACCCGCGCCACGGGAATCCCGGTTGCCGTGGTGGTGCGCCCGCACCTCTCCGTCCCGGCGGAGCTGACGCCCGGCGACGCGGATGGGCAGCCGTCCTTCGACTACCGGCTGCGCCTGCGGGCCGGCACGCCGGTGGAGATCGTGCGCAGCGTCGGCATCGTGCCCGCGATCGACACGACCGTGCCGCTGAATCTGGCGCGTGAGGTCACCGGCCGGCTGGACGCACAGGGCTGGGCGGGCGCACTGGCCGCGTCCAGTCGGGCGTGGGCGCAGGTGTGGTCCGAGTGCGACGTCGAAATCGACGGCGACCCGGAGGCACAACGGGCCGTCCGCTACAACCTCTTCCAGCTGGTCAGCGCCGCCCCGCGGTTCACCGAGGACGCCAGCATCGGCGCGAAGACCCTTTCCGGCTACGGCTACCGGCATCACGTGCGCTGGGATGCCGAGTCGTTCATGCTGCCCGTGTTCACCTTCACCCAACCCGACATCGCCCGAAACATGCTCGCCTACCGCTGTCGACGGCTCGAGGGGGCCCGGGCCAAGGCACGCAAGGGCGGGTACACCGGCGCACAGTTCCCCTGGGAGAGCGCCGGGACGGGCGCCGAGGTCACTCCGGTCTGGATCGAGGACCCGCTCGACCCCCGCGAGCGGATGCGGGTGTGGTCGGGGGACCTGGAGATCCACGTCACGGCCGACATCGCGTTCGCGGTGATTCAGTACTGGGAGGCCACTGGGGACGACGCGTTCCTGCGCGAACAGGGCGCCGAACTGATCATCGAGGGCGCGCGCTTCTGGGCGTCCCGGGTGGCGCAGGATGCGGACGGCAGCTTCCACCTCCGGGACGTGGTGGGGCCGGACGAGTACCACGAGCATGTCGACGACGACGCCTACACCAACGCCATGGCGGCCTGGCACCTGCGCACGGCGGGTCTCGTGCTCACCTGGCTGGAGCGGACCGGGCCGATCAGCACCGACCACCTGGTCGCCCGGCTCGGGCTCGCCGAAGGGGAGCGGGCACGCTGGGCGGAGGTCGCGGCAGGGCTGCGACCGCTGCCCGCGGTGAACGGGGTGGTGGAGCAGTTCGCCGGGTACTTCGATCTTGCCGATGTCGACTACGTTCGGTTGCGTAATCCGGCCCGCGCGCTGTCGATGCAGGTGCTGCTCGGAGTGGACGGTGTCCAGCTCACCCGGACGCTGAAGCAGCCGGACGTGCTGATGCTCGCGTTCCAGCTGCCCGAGCTGTTCCCGGCGGAGGCGCTGTCGCACAACTACCACTACTACGACCCGCGCACAGACCACGAGCACGGCTCCGGCCACGGGTCGGGCGTGAGCGCTGTGGTGGCTGCCCGGACCGGTGATCTCGGCGGCGCCTACGCACACTTCCTGCGGGCGGCCCGAGCGGACCTGCAGGACGCGCGCGGCAACGCGTCCGACGGAATCCACGGCGCGTCCGCGGGCGGGCTGTGGCAGGCGGTCGTGTTCGGCTTCGCCGGGCTCCGCCTGACGAAGGACGGCTGGACGGTCGACCCCCACCTGCCGGAGGGGTGGACGCGGCTGAAGTTCACCTTCCGCTACCGCGGCGCCCGCCAGGTCGTCGAACTCACCAACGAGTAGTCGCTCCGCTCCCCGGTTCGCAGGGTCAGGGGACGGTTCCCTTTCCGTTCACGGGGACGGTTCCTTTCCCGTTCACGGAGGCTCAGCGGCGGTTCCCTTCCTGCTCACTCACCACCCGTGATCGGTTGACGGGGAACCGGAGCGGGGACGGTTCCTTCACAGTCCGGCCGCTGACAAGGGACGGGGCCAAGTGAACGGGATCGGGGACGGACCAGGTGAACGGGAAGGGAACCGTCCCCGCAGTGTGACTGAACGGGAAGGGAACCGTCCCCGCAGTGTGACTGAACGGGAACGGGGACGCACCCCGTGAACGGAAAGGGAACCGTCCCCGTGAACGGAAACGGAACCGTCCCCGGTTCTCTCGAGCGCCGGGGGCACCAGCAGGCGCAGCCCGGACCGGAGCGGGAGTCAGCGGCCGAGGCCGTAGACCTGGCTGTAGCCGGTGTCGAGGTCGGTCAGCCGGACGCTGACGATGCCGTGGGGATCGATGCGGTACGACTCCTCGACCATTGGACCGTGGTCCCAGCGCTCGACCGGGACCGCGTCCAGCACGTAACGGCCCTGCAGCGACGGGTCGAACGGGAACCGCACCTCTGCGATCGGAGCGAGGTCGCCGCGCGGCTCGCCGTCCGCATCCACCCCGGCGTACTCGACAAACCGGAACCAGCCCACGTTGTGCGCGGCCCGGTAGCGCCGGGTAACGGTGAGCTCGCCGTGGTCAGGCAGCGCGGTGTTGCGGTCGACGAGCTGGTCGAAGCCGACCGCGCGCCCCGCGTCCAGCTCCCGGAACACGCCGAAGCCACGCCAGAGCCGGTCGACCAGCGAGAAGCCGGACGCCGGGTCCGCCGCGATCGCCAACCCGATCGCCGTGGACGCAGCCGGGTACGGCGAGCGGTACACACGTCGGCCGAACCGCTCACGCAGCAGCCGCGGCACCAGCGGCAACGCGCTGCCGCCACCGACCAGGTAGATTCCTGCGACCTGCCCGCCGATCGTGTCGACCTCGTCATTGAGGTTCTGAACCAGCGGTGCCATCGCGTCGAGGCTGGCCGCCACGAGCCCGGACGCCGCGGCGTAGAAGTCGTCGACAGCCACCGTCACCGGCTGCCCGGCAACCTCCACCGTGATCCGCTTCGACTGCGGGCTGAGGCGTTCCTTCGCCTCCCGGCACTCCTCCAGCAGCTGCCGCAGCTCGCCCTCGTCCAGCTCGGGGCTGCCGGCCGCGTCCCGTGCCAGCGCGCTCAGCACCTCGTCGAAGTCATCCCCGCCGAGCCGGTTCACCCCCACCGAGCCGACGACGTCGTGGCGGACGCCCGCCACCTCGACCAGGGACGCGTCGAACGTCCCGCCACCGAGGTCGTAGACCAGCACCTGGTTGCGCCGGGAGTTCAGCGTTCGCCCCTGGCGGTGGGTGTACTCGAACCCGGCCGCGGACGGCTCGTTGACCAGGCCGGACACCTCGAAGCCCGCCTGCCGGAACGCCTCCAGGGTGAGGAACCGCTGCGCGCCCAGCGCGTGCGCGGGCACCGACACCACCGTCGTCCGGGCCTTCGCGGCCACGAACTCCGGACCGATGTTGGACGCCGAGCCGAGCGCGACCCGCAGCGCGGACAGGAAGCCGGTGAGCACCGACAACAGCGGGAAGGTGGCGTCCCCGACCCGCACCGGGGTGTCGGCGCCGACCCCCGGCTCACCGAGCAGCCGCTTCACCGAACGCAGGTAGGCCGCGCCCTGCCTGGCCGCGGCGAGGGCCTCGAAGCCGTAGACGAGCCGGGTGCCCTGCAGCGCAACCAGAGACGGGTAGTAGTCGTGGCTGTCGCCCGCCGCGTCCAGGAAGCTGACCACCGGGTAGTTGCCCCGGTCGGCGTGGGCGACGATGGTGCGAGTAGTTCCGAAGTCGACCCCGAGCTGCATGCCGCCAACCTAACCCGACCGGAGCCGTACCGGTGACCGCGCCCGCGCTCCGGGAGCCTTCGCCGGCGTACCCCACCGGAGCCCACGTGGACCCACGTAGTCCCACAGGTAACAATCTGCGGCTTTTCCGGACGCAGCCACCGACGGGGGTGGAGGATGGATCGCATGCTTCCGGTGATCGAGGGTTCGGATGCGCCTTGCCGTGTCTGCCACCAGGTGCACCGCGGCCTCACCCGGATCCTGGGTACTTCGGCGCCGGATGCATGGCTGGCTGTAAGCGAGGGCGAGCGGCTCGAGGCCGAACTCACTCCGGACGTCTGCATCCTCCCCCATCAGGGCGTGACAAGGCATTTCATCCGCGGGCACATCCAGTTGCCCGTGGTCGAGCCGGAGCCCGACGTGTTCGTCTGGTCGGTCTGGGTCGAGGTGGACGAGGAGTCGATGGCCACGATCGCCCGCACCTGGAGCGACCCGAACCGGGCCGCGATGGCCCCCCTGAGCGGTCGCCTGGCCACGGAGCTCCCCTATGAGCAGCCGACCCGGGGGCTGCAGATCACCATCTACACCCGCGATCCCGGCATGGCTCCGCTGCTGATGCTCTCGTCTGGCTCCGGCCACACTCTCGGCGCTGAACAGCGCAACGGCGTCTCGCTGCACCGGATCGCGGAGTTCTCCGAGCTCGTCCGGCGTTGATCCGGGCATGAGCGATTTCTTCGAGATCTTCAACCCCGGCCTGAGGCACACGCGCGAGCAGCTCGACCTCGAGAAGATGCTCGTCGTTGAGGCGGACAAGGGCGGTTCCGGACCGAAGCCACTCGATCTCGACTCTGGCTCGGTCGTGCTGCGGATGCCGGCCGGTGCCTATCCTGAGCCGATGCAGACCCCTCAGCCCCCCGAGCCCGACGACAAGGACTGGACGTTCGTGCTGGAGCGTCCCTGCCCCGAGTGCGGCTACCTCGCCGCAGACGTGGACGCGCACGACCTGCCCGCGCTGGTCCGTGCCGCCGCCGCACCGTGGGCGGACGTGCTGTCGGGCCCGGACGCGTCGGCGCGCCCGGCGCCGCAGGTGTGGTCCCCACTGGAGTACGGCTGCCACGTTCGCGACGTGCTGCGTATCTTCACCGTCCGCAATCAGCTGATCCGCACCGAGTCCAACCCGGTGTTCCCCAACTGGGACCAGGACGCTACCGCGCTCGACGAGCGCTACTGGGAGCAGGACCCGGCCACGGTCGCCGCCGAACTCGCCGCGGCCGGCGAGGCGAACGCCGCCGCCTGGGCGGACGTCGCGGAGTCGGAGTGGCAGCGTCCCGGCACCCGCAGCAACGGTTCGGAGTTCACCCTGGACACGCTCGGTCGCTACATGCTGCACGACCTCCTCCACCACCTCCACGACGTGGGCGTCCAGCCCCGCGTCGCCTGATCGTTCCTGACGCGCGGCTCCCCTGGCCGCGAAGGGATGCCAGCCAGGGGCTGCCCGCGAAGAACTCTCTATTCGTCGACGGTGGCCTCGTCGAGAGCGGCCTCGGTGAGGGTGCGACCCAGGGCGATCAGTTCCTCGGCGCGGTGGAAGTCCATCGCCTTCGCCGCGTCGCCGGGGACGGTGACCAGCACGTCCGGGGGCAGGGTGGCGAGGCGGAAGCGCGTGATCAGCGAGCCCATCGTGTCCAGCGACATCGACGTCACGTCCGTGATGCCCAGGCCCGGCGGCGGCGGCTCGAACGCTGGCGGGGTGTGCCCCTCGTCGTCGTGCCCGTTCCGGGAGAACCGCGCCAGGATGGACGCCACGAAGTCGTTCTCCCAGACCCCCGCGGCCCCCTTGACGAACCGGTCCAGCCACTCGTTCGGCGGACGCTGCTCCGAGCTCTCCTTGGTCGGTGTGGCGTCGCGGTGCGGGGTCCTCGCCCCACCCAGCGAGATCGCCATGGTGAAGTCCGCGTCCGTCCCGATCACCGGGTCCATCGGGACGGGGTTCAGCACACCCCCGTCCACCAGCAGCCGCCCGTTCACCATGATCGGCGTGATCAGCCCCGGGATCGAGATGGACGCCCGGATCGCGACGTCCAGCGGACCAGAGGTGAACCACACCTCGCGCCGCGCCCCGATGTCGGTCGCGACCGCCGTGTAGGGGATCGGCAACTTCTCGATCAGCGCGCCGTCGAGGATCTCGCTCATCCGGGCCAGCACCCGCTCCAGCCGGATCGCGCCCGGTCCGGACAGCGTCGGGTCGAGCAGCCGGAGCACGTCCCGCTGCGAGAGTCCGGTGACCCAGTCGGTGTAGTCGCCGAGTTTGCCTGCGGCGAACAGCCCGCCGACCAGTGCGCCCATCGAGCTGCCCGCCACCGCGACCACCTCGTGGCCCCGTTCGGCGAGGACCTGGATTGCGCCGATGTGGACGTAGCCGCGCGCTCCGCCTGAACCGAGAACGAGTGCCACCCGCTTGCCTGCCATGCGTCCATTATCCGCACCTCACGCCGAGGGCCAGCCTTCTCGCCGACGGCTCGTCCCCAAGGGGGAGCGCGTGGGGCGAAGGGTGGCCCCTCGACGGCCTGTTCCGCGTGCGGTCCGCGGCGTGGCGCCGGGTATCGTGCAGGGCATGACCCAGCCGCAGCAGCCCGTCGCCTACGGTTGCTACCGCCATCCCGACCGCGCCACCTACATCCGCTGCCAGCGCTGCGGACGCCCGATCTGCGGCGACTGCATGATCAGCGCCGCGGTCGGGTTCCAGTGCCCCGAGTGCGTGGCCACCTTCGCGAAGCAGACCCGGCAGCACGAGGGCCCCTTCGGCGGGACGCGCAGCACGAACCCCCGCCTCACCACCATCGTGCTGATCGGCATCAATGTGGCGGTCTGGGCGCTGATCCTGATCGGTGGCGACGCCATCGCCAACCTGCTGGCGCTGCAACCGGGGGGCTTCTGCCTGAGTGCCACCGATCCGACCCAGTGGTTCCCCGGCGCCACCACGGCGACGCGCTGCGCCATCGTGGGCGGTGCGTGGCAGGCCGGCGTGGCCAGTGGGGCGTGGTGGCAGGTGATCACCTCCGCCTTCACCCACGTCCAGGTGTGGCACATCGGCATGAACATGCTCTCGCTGTGGTTCCTGGGCCCGCCGATGGAGACCGCCCTCGGCCGCACCCGGTTCCTCGCGACGTACCTGCTCTCGGCGCTGGCGGGCTCTGCGGCCGTGATGTGGTTCGCCGAGCCGACCACCCAGACGCTGGGCGCGTCCGGGGCGGTGTTCGGCCTGATCGGAGCGCTGATCGTGGTCGGGCTGAAGATCAAGGCCGACCTGCGGGTCGCGTTCACCTGGCTGGCGATCAACCTGGTCTTCACGTTCGTCAACGCCGGGATCTCCTGGCAGGGGCACATCGGGGGCCTGCTGGGCGGCATGGCCGCCACGGCGATCATCGTCTACGCGCCCCGCGAGAACCGCTCCCGCGTGCAGTGGCTCGGGCTCGCCGGCCTCGCCGTCGCCACGATCGCAGCGATCGTCGTCCGGGCCGCGCAGCTCGCCTGAGTCGGCTCAGCCCGGCACGCCCTCCAGCGGCCCGGGCTGGGCGCGGCTCGCCAGCGTCCGGCGCAGGGAAGCCAGCGCACGGTGCTGCAGCAGCTTCACCGAGCCCTCGCTCTTCCCGATGATCCGGGCGGTCTCCTCGACGGAGAACTGCTGCACCACCCGCAGCACCAGCACCATCCGCTGGTCGGCGGTGAGGGTGGACAGCACCTCCTCAACCGCACTGCGCGCGAGCAGCCCCTGGTCCGCCGCGTCCGCAACGTGCCGCGGGACGTAGGCGTCCTCGGGGTCGGCCATCGGGACGCTGGGACGACGGCCCGCGCTGCGCCACGCGTCCACGAGCCTGCTCCGCGCAACGGTGAACGCCCACGCGCGGAACTCCGCCTCGCCGCCGGAGAAGTTCGGCAGGCCCCGGACGAGGTGGACGAAGGTCTCCCCCAGGCAGTCCTCGGGCTCCAGGCAGCCCTGGCTGCGCAGAAAGCTCAGCAGGCTCGGTGCGATGTCCCGGTAGAGCTCGGCCCACGCCCAATCGGCCCCCTCGCTGGCGGCCGAGAGGACCGGGTCGAATCGAACTCCGAGTGTCATCTGCAAGCATCTTCTCGGGACTTGGTCGCGCCAAGGATAAGCGCCGGGCTGGTGAGGGGAAACCAGCCCGGCGCTGCTGCGCCTTCAACTCTCAACCTGCACGGGAGGGGATCCGCGGTTGAGCGTCGGTGCGCTCCTTACTCGTGCAGGCGGGGGGCCTGCGCCTTCAGCGGAAAGACGGCCATCAGGGGGAGGTCGTCTTCTTCTTTCCGCTGGCGTCCTTGTCCGACGGGACCTTCTTCGCTTCCTTCTCCTTCTTGGGCTTCTTGGTCTTCTCCACCTTGGTCGGCTTGGCGGATTCGCCCGTGGTCGGCACCACGCTGCCCCCGTCGGTGGGCGTGTGGGTCGGGGACGGCGGCGTCGTCGGAGTGTGGTTTGTGGGCCGGCCCCCGTCCGGGGCGGAGGGGTTGCCTCCGGACGTCGGGGCCGGCGCGGGTGTGATCGTCACTGGCTGGTCGATTCGGGGGGCGACCAGCTGGGCGATCGGATTGATCCCCATTGCGGCGGCAGCCCCGACCCCTGCGGTGAGCAGGACGGTGGCACCGGCCACGGTGGAGACCAGGGCGCGACGGAGTCGCGTCCGCCGCCGGCTGAGCACGTTGGCACCGGATGCCGCCCGGCCCGCTGCCATGATCCGGGACTCCCGAGCCATGGCGGCGAGGTGTTCGGCCTCGACCGCTGCGGTCGGCCCCGGGGGGTAGGCCGACCGCAGTTCGCCGAGGAAAGCGGCAACGCCGCTCCAGGCAGCATCGTCAACAGGGGCCTCGCCGGCTGAGAGCCGGTCGAAGGTGCCGTCGTCGATGCCCATCAATGTGCCTTTCCGACCGGGTTACCGACGAGAGACAGCGTTTGGTTACGGGTAGTCGCAAGAAATCTCTAGGTACTATTGCCACGCCCCCCGCGACGCTCTCAAGAGTCGGCGTTTGCCCTTGCCAAGCGTCGGTTCGAGAGCAAGCTCGTGACCACGACGGTGGCAAGGATCGCGACGATCACACCCAGCGAGGCCAGGGTATCGATCTGGGGCACCCAGCTCCACAGGCCGTGGGCCCAGTGCAGCACGAGCTTGGCGCCGATGAACGCCAGGATCGCCGCCAGGCCGTAGCCGAGGTGCACGAGGGCGCCCAGCGCGCCCTCCAGCACGAAGTAGAGGGCGCGCAGCCCGAGCAGGGCGAAGGCGTTGGTGACGAAGACCAGGTACGCGTCGCCGGTGATGCCGTAGACCGCGGGCACAGAGTCGACGGCGAAGACGACGTCGGTGCCGAGGATGGCCAGCGTGGCGAGAGCGAGCGGGGTGAGCGCCCTGCGTCCGTCCACCCGCTCGGTGAGGCGCGGGCCGCGGTAGCCATCCGTCACCGGCCAGAACCGGCGGACGAGGCGGACGATCGGCAACGCACCGGGGTCGATCTCGTGTTCGGCGGGAGCCAGGGTGTCGCGCAGCACCTTCACCGCCGTGACCAGCAGGATCACGCCGAACAGCAGGAAGGTCCAGGCGAAGTGGGCGAGCATCGCCGCGCCCAGCGCGATGAACACGCCGCGCAGGACGAGCGCGCCCGCCACCCCGATCAGCAGGACGCGCTGCTGCAGTTCGCGGGGGACGGCGAAGGACGCCAGCAGCAGCATGAACACGAACAGGTTGTCCACGCTGAGCGACTTCTCGACGAGGTAGCCGGCGTAGAACTCCAGGCCCCGCTCGGGGCCGAAGGCCGTCCACACCCAGACCCCGAAGGCCAGGGGCAGTGCGATGTAGAACGCGGACCAGCCGAGGGCTTCCTTCATGGAGACCTCGTGCGGGCGGCGGGTGATCAGGAAGTCGAGGCCGAAGAGGGCCAGGACCGCGGCGATACTGATCGCCCACAGCTCGGGCGAGCCGATGGCGATCTCGAGGACGGGAAGGTTCACGAGGGACCTCTCTCACAGCATTGATGCGGTGAGGTCTCCTTCGCCGCTGCCGGCGCACCCGCGGGGGCACGATCGCGCGCCCGAACTGACCAACGGATGACTTGAGAAGTACTCCCCTCGTCCAGGAGTCTACAGGTCACGCCGAATGTCGACAATTTCGGCCCCGGCTGCCGGGGACGGTTCCCTTCCCGTTCACCTCCCCGCGGAGGTTCAGACGCCGGGGACGGTTCCCTTCCCGTTCATTTCGCCCTTCCTCGGTCGAAAGTGAACGGGAAGGGAACCGTCCCCAGGCTGCGGATCGCCGTGTGCGGGTCAGTCCGGACGCGGGCCCGTGCCGGCGACAGCCGCGCGGACCAGCGGACGGCAGGCTTCGCCGGCGGCCCAGACCAGCGCGATCCCTGCGACCAGCGCACCGAGGAAGACGATCACCCCGAGCTGGCTCGCACCCACCTTCGGCAGCAGCCCGAAGAAGAAGACCGCCAGCAGCCCAGAGCCGAGCGCAGCCACGGAGGCCGGCGCCACCACCTGGACGAGCCGGGTGCGGTCGTGCAGCACCAGCGGGACGCCGAGGTTGCCCAGCTGCTGCAGTTCGCGGCGCCGGTCCAACACCGCGGACGCCTGGTTCAGCAGGGTGGACGCCGCCGCCACCACGAACGCGATCGCCAGCGTGAGGTATGTGCCCGTGCGCAGGTCATCGGCGAGGATCCGGATCAGCGGATCGGCTGCCCCCTCCCCGAGGTCGGGAATCGTGACCAGGGCGCCCCCGGTGAAGCCGATGAACGCCAGCCCCGACACCGAGCGCCATGCGCCCTTGGGGTCGGCCAGCAGCCGGCGCCCGGCCAGGAGTACGGACGGTCGCCCCGAACGGGCCAGCAGATGGCCCATGAACTGCAGCAGCCACGGGCCGACAAGGTTGATCACACCCATGAACACGGCCAGCGACACGAGGACCACGGTCGCGCCGACGGCGAACGCGCGGGCGAGGTTCAGCATCGGGGCCACCAGCAGCCAGGCCACGACGGCCAGCGGCAGGGCGAGGAAGCGCCACACGCGAACGGCAGGACGCGGCGCCCGCCGGGCCACCCCGAGCGGTGAGATCCGCAGCCGCATCAGGCCGCCGACCGCGCTGATCGCGGCGAGCACGACCACCAGCCCGACGATGGAGGCCAGCGCCCAGCCGGGCAGCAGCATCTCCGCGGCCGAGAGCGGCGTGGCCTGGAAGGTGATCGCCGCCCACGCCGGCAGGGTGACGAGGTAGCCCACGAGCCCCACAACGGCACCGGCCAGGGCAGCCAGGACGGTCTCGAGCACGCTCAGCGCCACCACCTGGCCGCCGGAGACGCCCAGCAACCGCAACGTGGCCAGCCGCCGGTCGCGGCCCAGCGCCCCCATTCGGGCGGCCGCCGCGCCGAGGGTCAGCACCGGCACGACCAGCAGGACGCTCGCGCAGGCTGCGATCAGCGTCCAGATCGGCAACTCGGACGCGCCGTCCACAGGTCCGCCGCCGACCGCAGCCAGGAACATCGCTGGCGGCGCGGCCTGGCGCTGGACGAACACGTTCAGTCCGGCCAGCACGGTGAACAACAGCCAGCTGCTCACGGTGAAGGCTGCGACGGTCATCAGGTCGATCAGCCCCTGCCCTGCCGAGATCCGTCCGCGCAACAGCATCGGGGCGACCCGGGTGACCCGCCGCATCAGGCGGCCCACCGGGCGGCGACGTCGTTGATCACGCGGCCGTCCACGATCTCGACGTGTCGCTCGCACCACTGCGCGACCCCGGCGTCGTGGGTGACGACCACCAGGCTCGCCCCGCCGTCCCTGGTCGCCGCAGTGAGGACCCGCATCACCTCGGCGCCGGTGGCCTGGTCGAGGGCGCCGGTGGGCTCGTCGGCCAGCACGACGGCCGGATCGGCGACCATCGCACGAGCGATCGCGACCCGGTGCTCCTGCCCGCCGGACAACTGCCCGGGACGCCGCTTCTCCAGTCCGGCCAGGCCCAGCCGGGACAGCCAGTCGGCAGCCCGGCCCAGCGCCTCTGCACGCGGACGGCCGAGCAGGAGCAGCGGCAACGCCACGTTCTCCAGCGCCGGGAGTTCGGGCAGGAGCTGCCCGTCCTGGAAGACGAAGCCCATGTGCTGCAAGCGCAACCGGCTGCGGGCCGCGTCCGATGACAGCGAGATCGGCTCGTCGCCGAGGCTGACGTCACCCGCGTCCGGACGCAGGATGCCGGCCAGGCAGTGCAGCAGGGTGGACTTCCCCGAACCGGACGGGCCCATCACCGACACCGACTGACCCGACGGGATGTCGATGCTGACGCCGTCGAGCGCATGGACGTCGCCGAAGGACTTCGAGATGCTGCGAGCGCTGAGCATGCGCCCCGGGATGTTGTTCATGCCTCCAGCCAACCGCAGCGGTGCGGCAGGCTCACGGGCGCTGACCGGCGTCCTGCGGGTAGTGCCAGCACTACCGGTCACTCGCCCACGCACCCTCCCTTGCGCGGCCCGCCACCCCTAGGGTGGCGGGGTGACCACGCAGAGCCCGCTCGCCGATGCCGAGTTCCGGAGCCGGCTCGCGGCGCCCCACAACCCGCTGCGGATGCTGATCAGCCCGATCGGCTGGCGGGCCGTGCTGTACTGCTTCACCTCGATCGTCGGCGGAGTGCTCGCGCTGCTCGCTGCGATCCTCGGGGTGCTGGTGCTGCCGCTGGTGACCTGGGCGACGGCGAACGTGGAGCGGGGTCGCCTTGTCGTCCTCGGCCTGCCGCGACTCACCCCGCTGCCCCGTACCCGCGTCCGGCACCCGTGGGACCCGCGAGGCTTCAGCGACGGCAATCTCGCCGTGTGGGGGATCACCGTCCTGTTCGGTCTTGTGGATGCGATCCCCGGGGCGGGGCTGGCGATACTGATCCTCGGCCTGGCGTACACCCTCGCCCGCCAGCTCAATGCCTTCCGCTGGAGCATCGATATCGTGCTGGTCGGGGGCGAACTGACGGTCGCCCTCGTCATCGGGCTGTACGTGGCCTGGGCGCTCGCGGCGGCGCAGGCGATCATCGTCGACATCCAGCTGCGACCGCACTCCGAGCTCAGCCAGCAGGTGGACGAGCTGACCGTCTCCCGACGCAACCTCGTGGACGTGTTCGCCGCCGAGCGCCGTCGGATCGAACACGACCTGCACGACGGCGCCCAGCAGCACCTGGTGTTGACCAGCATGCAGCTCGGGGAGGCCGAGTACGCGCTCGGGCGGGGTGACCTGGACGGGGCGCGCCGAGCACTGCAGGCCGCGCAGGGCTCGGTCGAGGCCGCGACGACGTCGCTGCGGGACACGATCCGCGGCATCCACCCCCAACTGCTCACCGACCGGGGACTCGTCGCCGCGGTCCGTGAACTGGCCGGACGCCAGTCCCTTCCTGTGCACGTGGAGGTCAGCGGCGTCCAGACCCCAGGGGAAGACGTGTCGCTGGCGGTGTACTACCTGGTCAGTGAGGCATTCACCAACCAGGCCCGGCACGCGCGAGCCACCACGTCCACGGTCCGGCTGCAGTTGGCCGACCCGCTGGTGCTGGAGGTGTACGACGACGGCGTGGGTGGTGCGCAGGTGCGTCCGGGCCACGGCCTCAGCGGCCTGGTCGAGTGGACCCGAGCCCTCGGCGGGGGCTTCTGGCTGTCCAGCCCGCCGGGCGGCCCGACCCTGCTCCGGGCGAGCTTCCCGAACCGCTGAACGAGCGCGGGCCGGCCTCCGGTTCGAGAGTTCGGCCCAGGGGCTCGGCCGGCCTTCGGCCCGGAAGACCGGAGGGAGATACTGTTCGCCGAAGGAGGCGGGATGCGACTGCTGGTGGCCGACGACGCGGCGCTGATCCGGGCCGGTCTGGTGGGCCTGCTGGAGCGGGCCGGACACGAGGTGGTGGCCGAGGCGGCAGACGCGCCGGAGCTGGTCGCCCGGTGCAGCCGGCTCGCCGCCACCGGGGAGCTGCCCGATCTGGTCATCGCCGACGTGCGGATGCCGCCGTCCATGACGGACGACGGGCTGCGGGCGGCCGTCCAGCTCCGCGACGCCTATCCGGAGTTGCCCGTGCTGATGCTCAGCCAATACGTTGCGCCGGCCTACGCCGCCACGCTGCTGGAGGCACGCGCGTCCGCCGGGCTCGGCTACCTGCTGAAGGAGCGGGTGGGGCGGGTGGCCGACTTCCTGCGCTCGGTCGAACTCGTCGCGGCCGGTGGCGTCGTGGTCGACCCGGAGGTTGTCGGCCAGCTGCTCAACGCGCGCCGCGGTGACCCGGTACTGAGCCGGCTCACGCCGCGCGAGCTCGAGGTGCTCTCGCTGATGGCCAACGGCGCGTCCAACGCCCAGATCGCCGATCAGCTGGTGGTCACGCAGGCAGCCGTCGCCAAGCATGTCGCGAACATCTTCGCCAAACTCGACCTCGGCCCGAACGAGGACAATCGCCGCGTCCGGGCGGTCCTGACCTACCTCAACCGCTGAGCTTCCCTGGCACCCAGGGGAGCGCCGGGAAGTTCGGGGACGGTTCCCTACCCGTTCACGGGGACGGTTCCCTACCCGTTCACCTTTCAACCGATGACAGACCGAATGAACCGAAAGGGAACCGTCCCCTCAGTGCGCGGACCGAGTGAACGGAAAGGGAACCGTCCCCTCAATGCGCAACCCTCAGTGCGCAGCCACGGCGTCCCGCGCCGTTGTGAACGCCCGGACGCAGGCCCGCACGTCGTCCTCGGTGTGCGCGGCAGACAGCTGGACGCGGATCCGCGCCTTCCCCTTCGGCACCACCGGGTAGCTGAACGCGATCACGTAGACGCCCTCATCGAGCATGCGGTCGGCGATCTGCGTGGCGGTGCGCGCGCCGTCCTCGCCGGGGAACATCACCGGCACGATCGGGTGCGTGCCCGGCAACAGGTCGAAGTCGGCCGCGGACATCAGCTTCCGGAACAACGCGGCATTGCCCGCCAGCCGCTCGCGGGCGTCGTCCGAGCCGCTGACCAGTTCGAGCGCAGCCAGCGACCCGGCCACGACCGCCGGAGCCACCGAGTTCGAGAACAGGTAGGGGCGGGCCCGCTGGCGCAGCAGTTCGATCACCTCGGACGCTCCGCTCACGTAGCCACCGGACGCTCCACCGAGGGCCTTGCCAAGCGTGCCGGTGATGATGTCCACCTCGCCCTCGACGCCGAACAGCTCCGGCGTCCCGCGACCGTGCGCGCCGACGAACCCGACCGCGTGTGAGTCGTCCACCAGCACCAGCGCGCGATACCTGTCGGCGAGCTCGCAGATGCTCTCCAGTGGCGCGTACGACCCGTCCATACTGAACACACCGTCGGTCACGATCACCGTCCGCCGGGCGCGCCCCGAGCACTCCTTGAGCCGGTCCTCCAGTTCGCCCAGGTCGCGATTGCGGTAGCGCAGCCGCTGTGCCTTGCTCAACCGGATGCCGTCGATCAGGGACGCGTGGTTGAGCTCGTCGGAGATGATCGCGTCGTCCTCGCCGAACAGTGCCTCGAAGACCCCGCCGTTCGCATCGAAACAGCTCGAGAACAGGATCGTGTCCTCTGTGCCGAGGAACTCGCTGAGCCGCCGCTCCAGCCGGGTGTGCAGGGTCTGGGTGCCGCAGATGAAGCGGACCGAGGCCATCCCGAAGCCCCACTCGTCCAGTCCCGCCTTGGCCGCCGCGATCACGTTCGGGTGGTCGGCCAGTCCGAGGTAGTTGTTCGCGCAGAAGTTCAGCACCGGCCCGGTAGCCGTGGCCACGTGGGCTGACTGCGGGGTGGTCAGCCTCCGCTCGGTCTTGTACAGGCCGTCCGCCTTGATGTTGGCAAGGGTCGCGGCCAGTTCAGCGCGCAATGTCGCGTCCATGGGTCCGAGCCTACGCGGACGCCGCCCCCCGAGTCGGCGGTGGTCTCCGAGTCGGCGGTGGCCCCGGGTTGGCAGTGTCAGTGGCACCACGCAGAATGGCGGAATGCCGGAAGAGACAAGCACCCCGCACGGCCAGCGGCCCCGCTGGCGGCGCGACGTCGCCCTGTTCCTCAGCGGCCAGATGGTGTCGCTGTTCGGCTCGATGCTCGTCCAGTACGCGGTCCTGTGGTACCTCACCCTGACCACCAAGGACGGCACGGTCGTCGCCCTCTCGACGATCTTCGGGTTCCTGCCGCAGGCGATTGTCTCGATCTTCGGCGGCGTGTGGGCCGACCGCCACAACCGGAAGTTCCTGATCATCGGAGCGGACGCGGCGATCGCGCTGGCCACGCTCGTCCTCGCCGTCCTGATGTTCCTCGGTGCCCGCGACCTGTGGCTGATCTACGCAGTGCTCGCCGTCCGCTCGATCGGCGCCGGTATCCAGACGCCCGCCGTGGGGGCGCTCGTGCCACAGATCGTTCCCGCCGACCGGTTGCTGTCGATCAACGGCCTCACCCAGACCATCCAGGCCGGCATGATGCTGGTCGGCCCACCGGTGGCGGCCGTGCTCTACGCCACGCTGCCGCTGGCCGCGATCCTCTCGATCGACGTCGTCACGGCGGCGATCGGGATCGGGCTGCTCGCCCTTGTGCCGGTGTCGAAGGTGGCGCGGGCGCAGGCCGCGCAGGACGGGTACTTCGGCGACCTGGCCGCGGGCTTCCGCTACGTCGTCGGCCACCCCCTGATCCGATGGCTGCTGGGCCTGTACGCGGTGGTGATGGTGCTCGCTGCTGCTCCCTCGTTCCTGACGCCGCTGATGGTCGCGCGCAGCTTCGGCGAGGAGGTGTGGAAGCTCACCGTGCTGGAGTTGTCGTTCTCGATCGGCATGATGCTCGCGGGGGCCACCATCGGCGCGTGGGGCAAGCGGTTCAGCCGGATGACACTGATCGTCGGCGCGTCGATCGCGTTCGGAGCGCTGTCGATCGGCATGGGCCTCTCGACGAACCTGTGGGTCTTCTACGCCTTCATGTTCGGGGTGGGTGTAGCCGTGCCTGCGTTCTCCACGCCGTCCATGACCGTGCTGCAGGAAGCCGTCGAACCCGAGAGACAGGGACGGGTGTTCGGCTTCTTCGGCATCGTCTCCGCCACCGCGATGCCGGTGGGCATGGCGGTGTTCGGGCCCCTGGCCGACGTCCGCTCGGTGGAGTTCGTGCTGGTCGCGTCCGGGCTGGCGACCTTTGCCGTGGCCGCCGTGGCACTGGCGCTGCCGTCCGGACGACGCGCGATGCGGGCCGCGCGCGACCACACCGATCCGTTGTCGCACGGCCCCGTGGAGGCGGCCACCGAGGCCGACTGAGCCGCGCCACCCCGTGCGCTGGGACGGGCCGGTTGTCCGTCGACGTGAGCGCGGACGGCTGGCGTCAGCTCCAGTCGAGGATCACCTTGCCGCACTCGCCGCTGCGGGCCGCGGCGAAGGCGTCCGCCCACTGATCGGCCGGGAAGCGGTGGGTGATCACCGAGCGGACGGCGTCGGCGAGGCTGGGCGAGGTGGCCAGCATCGAACTCATCAGGTACCAGGTCTCGAACATCTCGCGCCCGTAGATGCCCTTGATGGTGATCATGTGGGTGATCACCTTGCCCCAGTCGATCGGGTAGGGGTCCTTCGGCAGGCCGAGCATGGCGACCTTGGCGCCGTGGTTCAGGTTGGCGAGCATCTCGGTGACGGCGGACGGGGAGCCGGACATCTCCAGGCCGATGTCGAAACCCTCCAGCATGGCGAGCTGCTGCTGCGCATCCGCAATCCGGGTGCGGGCGACGTTCACGCACAGATCGGCGCCGGCGGCCTTCGCCAGGCCGAGCCGGTAGTCGCTGATGTCGGTGACGACGACGTGCTTGGCGCCGGCGTGCCGGACGATGGCCGCGGCCATCACGCCGATTGGGCCCGCGCCGGTGACCAGCACGTCCTCGCCGACGACAGGCCATTGCAGCGCGGTGTGGGTGGCATTGCCGAGGGGGTCGAAGATGGCGCCGAGCTCTGCGTCGATCGCGTCCGGCTGGAGCCAGACGTTGGACGCGGGCAGCACCACGTAGTCGGCGAACGCACCGTGGGTGTTCACGCCGAGCCCGACGGTGTGGATGCACTGGTGGCGGCGGCCGGCCCGGCAGTTGCGGCAGCGTCCGCACACGATGTGGCCCTCGCCGGACGCGTGGTCGCCCGGCGTGATGCCGGTCACCTCGTGCCCGACCTCAACGACCTCGCCGTAGAACTCGTGCCCGATGGTCAGTGGCGCGATCACGGTGGACGCGGCCCAGTCATCCCAGGACTCGAGGTGCAGGTCCGTGCCGCAGAGCCCGGCGCGCAGCACCCGGATCTTCACCTGGTCGGGACCGCAGTCCGGTTCGGGTACCTCGATGAGTTCCAGGCCTGGCCCTGGGGCCGTCTTCACCAACGCGCGCACGCCGCCACGCTAGTCACCGTCCCCACCGAACGGAAATGGGGACGGTTCCCTTCCCGTTCACCCCCACCCGCCGCAGGCTCCGAGGTTCCGGGGAGGTTCCGGGGACGGTTCCCTTCCCGTTCACCCCTACCCGGGGACGGTTCCCATCCCGTTCACCCCCGTTCAGCCGTCCACAGCCGTTTCGCCAAATGGCGAAGTTGTCCACAGATCCGAATCCAGACCCTGCCATCACCGTCCAGCGTTCCTAAGCTCGCCGCGTCAACCGCGAACGCAGAGGAGGACCGGGGATGCCCCGTCGTGCCAGAAGGATCGCCGAGTCAGGGATCTACCACGTGATGATGCGCGGGGTGAACCGCGACGCCATCTTCCTGGAAGAGGAGGACGGCGACAGGTTCCTGCTCGCGCTCGACCAGACCAGGAAGCTCTCGGGCTGCCGGGTGCTGGCGTACTGCCTCATGCCCAACCATGTGCACCTCGTGCTGCGCATCGCCGACGAACCGATCGGGGCTGTGATCAAGCGCCTCGGCGTCCGGTACGCGGGCTGGTTCAACCGAAAGTACGGACGGGTGGGTCACCTCTTCCAGGATCGGTTCCGGAGCGAGCCGGTCGAAGACGACGCGTACTTCGTCTCGGTGATCAGGTACGTGTGGGACAACCCCGTCGAAGCCGGCCTCGCGCCGAGCGCCGAGAAGTACCGGTGGAGCAGCCGACGGTTCCTGGGCCGGCCATCCCTGGTTGATGAGGCTGAACTCCGGCGGCTCATGCCGCCGGGGGCGATGGACCACGCTGCGTCCGTCCGGACCGTTTCGTCCATCGAGGACTCGAAGACCCACCGGCTGCCGAGGTACACCGAGGACGAGGTTGGCCTGATGCTTGCGCACGCCTGTGGAGCTCGCTCCGCTGAGGACTTCCGCTACCTCAGCCTGCACGCCCAACGCCGGGCCATCTGCGAACTGCGGACGCGGTCGGTCTCCTACGCGCAGATCGCGAGAGCTACCGGGCTGAGCAACTCCCGCGTTCGACGGGTACACATCGCGGGCGAGTGGACGGCGCGCGCGGTGGCCTGATCGGCGTCGAATCCGGGTGAACGGGAAGGGAACCGTCCCCGCGAACCGAACAGGAACCGTCCCTGCGAACGGGAAGGGAACCGTCCCCGCGAACCGAACAGGAACCGTCCCCGGAACCGAGCCCCGTCAAGGACGCGTCAAGGTCGGCACCGGCGGCGTTAGGGACGCGTCAAGGAAGTGGAATCGCGACGGACGGGCGCGTTGGCTGGAATCGTGACCACGTTCCGCGTGCCCAAGCGACTGCTCGTCGGCAACCCGATGCGCTCCACCCAGTTGCACGAGACCCTGCTGCCCAAGCGCCTCGCCCTGCCGGTGTACTGCTCCGACCCGATCTCGTCCAACGCCTACGCCACGCAGGAGATCATCCTCGTGCTGGCCCTCGGTGGCGCCTCCATGGTGTTGCTCACCCCCTGGGTGGCGGTGGTCGTGGTGTCGCTGCTCGGCCTGGTCACGCTGAGCTACCGGCAGACCTGCCACGCCTACCCCGACGGGGGCGGGGCCTACGCGGTCAGCCGCGCGAACCTCGGACGGAACGCCTCCCTCGTCGCGGCGGCCGCCCTGCTGGTCGACTACGTGATGACGGTCGCGGTATCGGTGGCGTCCGGCGTGGAGAACTTCGTCTCCGCGTTCCCCCAACTGCGCACTCACAGCGTCGAACTCGGGCTGCTGTTCATCGTCGTACTGATGGTGATGAACCTGCGTGGGGTACGCGAGTCCGGCACCCTCTTCGCAATCCCCACCTACGGCTTCATCGTGAGCGTCTTCGTCATGCTCGGCGTCGGCTTCTGGAACGTGTTGGGTGGCCACGCTCCCGTCGCGGAGTCCGCCCACCTCGGCTTCGTCGATGCGAGCCCGGCCGGAGCCGCCCTGATCATCCTGCTGCTGCGCGCGTTCGCGTCGGGCTGCACCTCGCTGACCGGGGTCGAGGCCGTGAGCAACGGCGTGCCGACCTTCCGCAAGCCGAAGGCACGCAACGCCGCGATCACCCTGCTCACGATGGCCGGACTGAGCATCTCGATGATGCTGGGCATCTCGGTGCTGAGCACAGTCGCCGGTGTGCACATCGCCGACAGCCTGGACAGCCTCACGAATGTCCCCCACGGCTACGAGCAACGGACCGTGCTCGCACAGCTCTCCGCCGCCGTGTTCGGGAACAACAGCTGGGGATTCTTCGCCGTCCAGGGCTTCACCACCCTGATCCTCGTGCTCGCCGCGAACACCGCCTTCAACGGCTTCCCGATCCTCGCGTCCATCCTTGCCGAGGACCGGTTCCTGCCCAAGCAGCTGGGACGCCGCGGCGACCGCCTGGTGTTCAGCAACGGGATCCTGATCCTGGCCTCGATCGCGGCACTGCTGATCGTCGCCTTCAACGGCTCGGTGACCCGGCTGATCCAGCTGTACATCCTGGGCGTGTTCGTCTCGTTCACGCTCAGCCAGACCGGGATGGTCGTCTACTGGCGACGCCACGCCGCCGAGCACGGCTGGTCGCCGAAGCTGATCGGGTCGATGCTGGTGAACGCCGTCGGCGCGCTGGCCACCGCGGTCGTGCTCGTGATCGTGCTGATCACCAAGTTCACCCACGGCGCCTACCTCGTCGTGATCGCCATGCCCGTGCTCTTCTTCGTGATGACCCGGATCCACCGCCACTACCAGCGGGTCTCCCGGCAGCTCACGCCGAAGGCGGCCGGCATCACGCTGCCCAGCCGGATCCACGCGATCGTCCTGATCAGCCAGCTGAACGAGCCGTCGCTGAAGGCCTTGGCGTTCGCCCGCGCGCTGCGTCCCGCCACGATCACCGCGCTGCGGGTCGACACTGACCCGCAGCGGACGCGCAAGCTCACCGAGGAGTGGGCGACGCGGGACATCCAGGTTCCCCTGACCATCGTCCAGTCGCCCTACCGGGACCTCACCGAACCCGTGCTCGACTACCTCGCGAAGATCCACGTCGGGCCGAGGGACGTCGTCGAGGTGTTCATCCCCGAATACGTCGTCGGCCACTGGTGGGAACAGATCCTGCACAACCAGAGCGCGCTGCGGCTGAAGACCCGTCTGCTCTACATGCCGGGCGTGATGGTCACCAGCGTGCCGTACCAGCTGACCTCGGCCGAGCCGTACGTGCTCGAGCGTCCGGGCACGAGCGCCGAGGTGGCCGTTCCCCCCGAGGCACGGGACGCCCGGCCGTCGCGTCCCGCCGCCGCAGTGGCGGAGTCTCCGCGGGGCGGTCGGCGCAGCGAAGGTGATCGGAGTCTGGCAAGCTCAGGAAGGTGAGCCAGCAGATCAGCACGCCCGCGCCGGCGAGCGGCCTGGCTTCCCGGATCTCCCGGCGGCGCCAGCTCTACGGATTCGGCGTGGCCTGCCTCGCCCCGGTCCTGCTCACCCTCCTGCTGGCACCCATGCGGGAGAGCCTCGGCCTCGACACCGTGCTGCTCGTGTTCGTGCTCATCTCTGTCGCCGCGTCCGTGCTGGGCGGGGTGCTGCCCGCGCTGGTCGCGTCCGCGGTCAGCTTCGGTCTGGCCAACTTCTTCTTCACCCGCCCCTACGGCAGCCTGCTGGTCGCGAACGGCTCAGAACTGATCGACCTGGTGATCTTCGCCGCGGTGGCCGCACTGGTCGGTGTGGTCACGGAGGTCGGCGCGCGCGCCCGCGGACGCACCGAGCGCGGGCGGCTGGAAGCGGAGTGGCTCGCCGAGCTGGGCAGCCGTGACCACGGTCCGAATTCGGTGGAGCTGGCGTTGTCCGAGGCCCGCGCCATCTACGGCATGCACGAGGCGCGGCTGATCGAGGCCGGACGGGTGCTGGTCTCCTCTGGCGCCGCGGAGCCGGACGACACCCGGCTCGTCGTGCCCGCAGGGGAGCACCTCAGCCTCGAGCTGTCCGGCCCTGAACGCCTCGGCGAGGACCGCGGCCTGCTGAGTTCCCTGGCCCTCACGGCCGGGCGCCTGTGGCGCACCCAGCAACTGGCCGAGCAGGCCCGGCGGGCCGAGGAGCTGGCGCACATCGACGAGCTGCGCTCCAGCCTGCTGGCCGCCGTCGGCCACGACCTGCGCAACCCGCTGGCCACGATCACCGCCGCCGCGTCCACACTGCGCCAGACCGACATCCAGCTCGACCCGGAAGACCAGGCCGAACTGCTCGCGACCATCGAGGAACATGCCGGACGCCTGAACGCGATCATCGGCAACCTGCTCGACGCCAGCCGGCTGCAGGCGGGGGCGCTGTCGGTGCACGCGCGGCCGACCGCGCTCCTGGAGGTGCTCGCCGGCGTCCTGCGGTTGGGCGAGAACCGGGTCGAGCTGGCGATTCCGGAGGATCTGCCGCTGATCCACGCCGACGCGGGCCTGCTCGAGCGGGTGCTGGCGAACCTGGTCGCGAACGCGGACCGGCACCTGCCGGCGGGCGCCAAGGTGCGGGTGGAGGCCGAGCTGGTGGGCACGCGGGTCGCCGTCCGGGTCGTCGACCACGGCCCCGGGGTCGCACCGGAGCGGTTCGCCGAGATCTTCGCGCCGTTCCAGCACTTCGGCGACCGCGCCACCACAGGCGTCGGGCTGGGGCTGGCGATCGCCCGCGGCTTCACCGAGGCGATGGGCGGTACCCTCACACCGTCCCCGACCCCGGGCGGGGGCCTGACCATGACCGTGAGCCTGGAGGTCGCCGATGCCGCGACTACTGATCGTTGAGGACGAATCGGCGCTGCGCCGGGCGCTCACCATCAACCTGAAGGCCCGCAGCTACGAGGTCGAGGGAGTCGGCACCGGTGCGTCCGCACTGCGCGCCGCCGCGGCGAACCCGCCCGACCTCGTCATCGTCGACCTCGGCCTGCCCGACCTCGACGGCGCGGATGTGATCGCCGGCCTGCGCGGCTGGTCGCAGGTGCCGATCATCGTGCTGTCTGCCCGCGACAGCCAGGCCCAGAAGGTCCGCGCACTGGACCTGGGGGCCGACGACTATGTCACGAAACCGTTCGGAATGGACGAGCTCGTCGCCCGCGTCCGGGCCGCGCTGCGGCGCGCTGATGTGCAGGACCTCGCCGTGGGGCCGCTGGTGACCACACCGTCCTTCACCCTCGACCTGGCGGCCAAGCGGGCGGTCCGCAACGGTGCGGAGGTACGCCTGACCCCGACCGAGTGGCACCTCGTGGAGGCGCTGGTGCGCCACCCCGGGACGCTCGTGTCGGGGGCCCAGCTACTGGCCGAGGTGTGGGGGCCGGGGTACGAGAAGGAGACCAACTACCTGCGGGTCTACTTCGCCCAGCTGCGCCGCAAGCTCGAGGACTCCCCTGGCAGGCCACGGCATTTCATCACCGAGCCCGGTGTCGGCTACCGCTTCGAGCCCTGAGCGGAGTACACGCGTCCCCGCCTGCGGCTGGTCGCTCCCGTCCCGGCGCCCGGTGTGGTCGGACGCGAACGGCTCCCCGAACGAAGGGGACGGTTCCCTTCCCGTTCACCCCGGGCAGGAAGGGGACGGTTCCCTTCCCGTTCACTCTCCACCGATGACGGGCCGAATGAACGGTTAGGGAACCGTCCCCGCGAACGGGAAAGGAACCGTCCCCGAAGGCCGACCAGTTCGAGGACGGACGCAGAACCGGCCGGGACGCAACGTCCCGGCCGGCTCGTCAGTGGTTCGGACCGCTCAGCCCCAGTTGTAGGTGCCGGCGTTCGGGTCGGTGGAGTTGTCGACCACGACGGTCTTCATGATCTTGTCGGCGATCGTCTGCTTCTTCGCGTCCCACAGCGGGAAGAGCCAACCGACGTAGCAGATGATCGAGTCGATGATGTGCGCGAACTGACGAATGATGCCGTTCGTCACGCCGATCGGCTGGCCGGTCTCGGCACTGATCAGCTTCGTCTTCGCGATGCTGCGTCCGAAGGTGACACCGGTGGTGCCGCTCTTGTAACCGAGGTAGCACATCCACGCGATGCCCAGGACGGCGTTCACCAGTGTGCCCAGCGTGCTCGACACGTTGTTCAACACGCCGGCGACAATGCTGAGCACGATGCCCGCAGCCACATAGTCGACCAGGCCACCCAGCGCGCGCTTGGGCCAGTCCACCAGCGCACCACCCACCGGAGGCATCGCCATCGGGTAGCCGCCGTAGGCGGCGTTCGGATCGGTGTAGCCGGACGCGGGCGGCGGGTACGACCCCGGACCGGGCGGCTCGGGGAAACCAGCACTTGGCGGCGGCGGGTAGCCACCCGCAGGAGGCGGGGTGTAGGCCGGCGGAGTCGCGGCCGGCGGCTCGTAGCCACCCGCAGGAGGCGGGGTGTAGACCGGCGGAGTCGCAGCCGGCGGCTCGTAGCCACCCGCAGGAGGCGGGGTGTAGACCGGCGGAGTCGCAGCCGGCGGCTCGTAACCACCCGCAGGAGGCGGAGTGAAGGCCGGCGGCTCAGGCGCGGCCGGCGGGGTGTAGGCCGGCGGCCCGGCGGGGGCGGTGGGCTCAGAAGCAGCAGGGGGCTCGTAGCCAGGAACGGCGTCGCTCGGGTCCGGCGTGGTCGGATTCTGGTCGGACATGCTCTCTCCCTAGATGGATGATGCGACTGATCCTAGGGCCGCCGGGGCTCCCTCAGGGCATGGAGCGATAATGACGGCGTGCCGAATCGGTCAGATTCCCCCACCGTCACCACCCGGTCCCGGGTGCGGGCGGCGGTCATGTTCGGCGCGGTCGGGCTCTCCCTCAGCGCGGTGTACGCCTTCAGCGGCTACGGAATCCCGTGCCCCTGGCGCGTCCTCACCCACACTCTCTGCCCCTTCTGCGGAGCCACCACCCTCGGGGCGTACCTGCTCCGCGGCGACGTCGCCGCGGCCTGGGCTGCCAACCAGTTCGTATTCGTCCTGCTGGTCGGGCTGCTGCTCGCCGGCATCATCTGGGTCGCAGAGCTGCTCGGCGGGCCGCGGCTCCGGTTCCCCGCGCGATGGGGCGACCAACGCCTCTGGTACGCCGTGCTGGGCACTGCGGGCGTGGCGTTCGCGGTCGTGCGGAATCTGGTCCCGCTGGGCTGAGGCGCACAACTCAGATCCGCTCGCGGGCCGGCGGTGGACGCCTGAGCACCAGTGGGCTCCTGAACCTAAGTGGGCGCCCGAACCGAAGTCCGAGCGCCCACCCGCGAACCGGCTCAATTGGGGAGCCGAGCTCAGTTCGCTTCTCGACTCCGGCAGACCGCCGACGGGCCGCCACCCATCGTCGCCGCCCGGGGCCGAGAGCCCCGAGGTTCGCCTGAAGTTCAGTATCCGCGCTTCCCAGATGCGCCCCACAACGAAAAGAGCAGTGCGCGGACGCCGTCACACCCTATCCTTCTCCCCTCGGACGGGCCGACGTCACGCATTTCCCCTTCCAAGCAGCTAGAAACCTCTCAGACCCCCCGCAGCCGGGCCAGCTAGCAGCTAACCTGTGTCAAGGTTCGAACGGGATGGATTGACCTCGATCAAGCAGACACATCATGCGATGAATTGCTGGGAGGCGTCAGCGGTTCGTACCGGACGAGGAGGACCCCGATGATCGTCGACGGAGCCACCGGCCACGCGATGCGCAGCCTCCGCCTGCTGCTCGAGGCGTACGCCGGCTGCGAGTTGCCGCAGTGGGATCTGTTCGCCAGCAACGTCAGGGTGGTGCGCGTCGAGCCGGGCGCGGTGCTCTTCAGTGCCGGCGAGCACAATCCCTACATCTACTTCGTGCAGCGAGGGTTATTCAGGGCGCAGATGCTCAGCGAGGGCCGGCTCACCACGGTCTTCTTTCCCGAGGAGGGCGACGTGCTGGCCTCGATGTCGGCGCTGGGCGTGGACGGGGTGCGCAGGGTGGCATCCCGCGGCCTTCACCCCCGCTCGGAGACCCTGCGCGCTGCGGTCGAGGCCGAGACCGTCCACACGGTCACGGCGATCGAGCCGGGCCTGCTGCTCCGGGTCAACTATCGCGTGATCGACCATCTCTCGACCCAGCACCTGCAGTGGGCGCGGCTCATCACCACGATCGCACTGATGCACGCCACCACTCTCCAGGCGGACGCCGGATGGCTGCGAGCCACTCCCGAACAGCGCTACCGCTCGCTGCTGCGCGAGCACCCGGGACTCGTCCAGCGGGTCACCCAGCGAGACCTCGCGAGCTTCCTGAACATCACCGACGTCGCGCTGAGCCGGATCGCCAAGCGCGTCCGGGGAGAG
>PHEV01000177.1 GCA_002843035.1 Actinobacteria bacterium HGW-Actinobacteria-5
CGGCAACACGACTACCCGGGGTCGCGCCTGCGGGCCGCTATCCACGTGGCGCCAGCGCCCCGGCTGCGGGCGGCCGGGGACCGTGACGACCAGGTCGTCTACCAGCAGCGCGCTCATGGCTTCTCCTTCGTCTCGCACAGGTGTTCGATATCTGTTCTATCTCAACCTGACGGCCGGATCAAGAACATTCGAACAACTGTTCGCCCGCGTGTCGGGCTGGAAAGAGCCTCGCACCCGCCTCTGACAATTCCCGGACGAGCCTCGGGGCTGGTGGCGACCAGGTAAGATTCATCTTGTATCCAAGACGGAGGTTCACCCATGGCGCACACGCACCCGAACGATCCGAACCGACGCTTCTACGGCACGGTGACGGTGAGCGATCGGGGCCAGGTGGTCGTCCCGGCGGAGGCACGTCGCGACCTCGGCATCCAGGTCGGCGACAAGCTCCTCGTCTTCGGCGACCTCGCCTTCGGACTCGCCTTCGCCAGGGCGGACGACGTGATTGCGAACGCGCCCGGACTGGCCCGCATCCTGGGAGTTCCCGAATCCCCTGCCGATGAGTGAGCGCGCCCGGCGCGTCGTCCCGGTTCTCTGTGCGAACGCTGGCGCCTCTCTCGCTGCCCTCACGATGGTCCTGTGGTCGGGGTTGCCCGTGCCCGCGCTCGTGCCGCTCAGCGTCCTGGCCGGCACGGCCGGTTACCTCCTCGGCGGTGCGCTGGGCAGGGCTGCCCTCCGCGCCGTCGACCGCGCACGGCTCGCGCCGCCCGGGAGGCTCGCCTACCACCTGGCCGCGCTGCCACCCGCTGAGGCGGACCACGCGGGAGGCAAGGCTCGCGCGCTGGCCCGGCTCGCCCGGGCGGGGCACCCGGTCCCCGCGGCATTCGTGCTGCTCCCCCGCGCCTTCGACGGCGACGAACTCACCGCGGACGGGCGGGAGGCCCTCGCCGACCTGCTCGCCCGGCTCGGTCGCGGCCCCTTCGCCGTCCGGTCTTCCGCGCTCGCCGAGGACTCCCCGACAGCTTCCTTCGCCGGCGCCTTCGAGACCGCACTGGACGTCGACGCGCCCGACGTCCCCGGCGCCGTCCGCCGGGTTCGCGCCTCCCGGCACGCCCCGCGGGTGAACAGCTACGCCGACGCCCGCGGGGTGGCCGACAGCGGCGAGGTGGCGGTGATCGTCCAGCGCATGGTGCCCGCGCAGCTCTCGGGCGTCCTGTTCACCGCCGACCCGCTCACCGGCGACCTCGACCGGATGCACGGCAACCTCGTCGCGGGCCAGGGCGAGGCCCTGGTGTCGGGCACATCCGACGCCGCGCCGTTCACCTTCCACCGCCCCGACGGCGCCTATGCCGGCCCACCCGAACTCGCCTCGACCGCCGCCAGGCTGCACGACGCCGCCGACCGGATCGAGTCGCTCTTCGACGGCGTCGCCCAGGACATCGAATGGGCTGTGGCGGACGGCCGGGTGTACATCCTGCAATCCCGCCCGATCACCACCATGACCGGCTGGAACCCGGTCACAGCGGAGCGCAACGACTCGCTCACAGGCACCTGCCTGTGGTCGGCGACCAATCTCAGCGAGGCGAACCCCGAGCCCCAGACGCCGCTGACCATCTCCGCGGTCGCCTACCTGCAGAACCACGGCGGCCCGTCGATGAAGGTCCGCGGACGGGAGATGGCCGGCACGATCGGCGGACGCCCGTACGCGAACCTCTCCGTACAGCTCAGCGCCCAGGGGCCGAGGGCGCTGGCCGACCCCCGGGCCGCGTACCGGAAGCTGGAGGCGCTGTGGGGCGCCCTGCCCGATGCCGTTCCGGTTCCGATGCTGCCGGTCAGCCGCGCCGACTGGCGGGAGGAAGGCCCCCGGCTCCTCGGCACCGTCGTTCGGCTGGCCCTGCACCGGCTGCGCCTGCGCCGGTTCCTTGCCACCAGTCCGGCCGCCTGCCGTGAGCTCACCGGGCGGGTGGAGGCCTGCGCCACTCCTGCTGACCTCCTCCGGTTGTGGACGGCGGAGGTGTTCCCGGCGTCCCTGCGCTCGTTCTGGGCGGTGATCGCCGCCACCGGCAACCAGGCGGACCCGATCGAGGCCGAACTCCGGCAGCTGGCCGGCACCGACGACGCGGCCGTGCTTCTGGCCAACGTCGCCGGCCTCGCCGGCGACCTGGAGAGCCTGGGACCGGCCGCCGGCCTGCAGCAGGTACTGGCCGGGACCCTCTCCGGCGAGGAATACCTCGAGCGGTTCGGGCACCGCGGCCACAACGAGGTGGAGCTCGCCTGGCCGCGTCCGGCGGAGGACCCCGGCTGGCTCGACCGAGCCCTCGCCGCCGCCGCGCCGACCGACGTGCAGGGCCTCCAGGAGAGGCAGCAGGCGGCCTTCCGGGCGGCTCTCGACCGGCTTCGCACCGGCCAGCCCCGGCATGCACCCGCGCTGGAACGCCGGCTGCGGCAGCGGGCCGTCCGGGCCGCGCGACGCGAGCGGGTGCGTTCGGAGGCGGTCCGGTGGACCGGACTGAACCGCCGCTTCGCCCTCCGGGCCGGCCACCTGCTCGGCATCGGCGAGGACGTGTTCTGGCTCACCCTGCCCGAACTGCTCGACGCGCTCGCCGGGCACACCGGCGCCTACGCGCACGTCGGGGTACGCCGTCGGGTCCTGGAGCGGTACCGGTCCCTGCCGCCACTGCCCGGGTTCATCGTCGGCCGGTTCGACCCCTTCGAATGGGCGAGCCGGGACGACCGGCGCACCACCTACTTCGTCGCCGGCGCCGACGCCGGGCCTGCGCCTTCCGACGCGGCGCGCGTCCTGCGCGGCGCACCGGGCTCGTCCGGCGTCGTCGAGGGGATCGTCCGCCGCCTGGACCGGATCGAGGACGCCGAATCGCTGCAGCCCGGCGAGGTGCTCGTCACCCCGCTGACCAACATCGGCTGGACGCCGGTCTTCCCGCGCGCCGCGGCCATCGTCACCGACATCGGCGCGCCGCTCAGCCACGCCGCCATCGTCGCACGCGAGCTCGGCATTCCCGCCGTCGTCGGTTGCGGGGACGCGACCCGCCGGCTCGCCACCGGCGCACGCGTCCGGGTGGACGGCGCCCGCGGCACCGTCGAGCTTCTGACCCCGTAGGCCGGTATCCGACAGTCCGTGCGACACGTCGAACAGGTGTTTGATTCCGGATCGTGCCAGGGCTAGCGTGGCGGACATGGCAAGGAAGGCAGAACCCCCGGCCCGCAAGCGAGGCCGTCCGCGCAAGGAAGACATCGCGGCACAGTTGGGCACCAAGGTGACCCAGTTGCCCGACGGTCCGGTGGACGCTGAGGGCCTCACGCCCCGCCAGCGCCGCATCCTGGAGGTGATCCGCGACGACCTGGTCAGCCGCGGCTATCCGCCGACCGTGCGCGAGATCGCTGACCGGGCCGGGCTGGCGTCCTCGTCCTCGGCCGCGCATCAGCTGAAGGTGCTGCAGACCAAGGGGTTCATCTTCCGCGATCCGCACCGTCCGCGCGCCCTGGAGGTGCGGCTTCCCGAAACCCTGTCGGTGCACGGCGTGCCCACGCTGGAGCCGGTGGAGCCGGACCTACCCGCGCCGAGCGCGCCGTCGGTGAGGGTGCCGATCCTGGGTCGGATCGCTGCCGGCGGGCCGATCCTGGCCGAGCAGGCCGTCGAGGATGTCTTCACGCTCCCCCGCCAGCTGGTCGGCGAGGGCACGCTGTTCCTGCTGGAGGTGAAGGGCGACTCGATGGTGGACGCCGCCATCTGCGACGGCGACTACGTGGTCGTCCGCCAGCAGCCCGACGCCAGCAACGGCGAGATCGTGGCGGCCCTGCTCGACGACGAGGCGACCGTGAAGACGCTCAAGCGCACCCAGGACGCGGTGTGGCTGCTCCCCCACAACCCGGCCTACGAGCCCATCGACGGCACCAACGCCTCGATCATGGGCAAGGTGGTCGCGGTGCTGCGCAGGGTGTAGCCATCCGGGCGCAGATCCGGGTGAAGCCCGGGGCCGGAAGAACCAGGGTGGGCGGGCGCTACGGCGACGACACCCTGGTCGTGGCTGTCCAGGTACCGGCCGTCGACGGACGCGCCACCGAAGCGGCCCTGAGGGCGCTCGCGAAGGCGCTCGGGTGTCGGGCGGCCGAGGTGGTGCTCGTCTCCGGCGCGACCAGCCGGACGAAGCTGGTAGAAGTACCCGATGACCGCGCCGATCGCTTCCGCGAACTCATTGACGCCTGAGAAGGTCCGGGAATGACCACTGTTGTCTCCACACACTTCGTGTCCTTCGACGGCGTCGCCGAGGTCGACCCCGCCTGGCACTTCCCCTACTTCGACGCCGCCATGGGCGCCGCTGTCACCGAGGACTACGCCGACGTGGACGTGCTGCTGCTCGGCCGGGTCACCTACGACAGCTTCGCCGGCGCCTGGCCCGGGCGTGAGACCGCCGGCGGTGAGGACGCGGGGTACGCCAAGCAACTCGGCGACACCCGCAAGGTCGTCGCGACCCGCGGCACCGGCGATCTCGGCTGGCGCAACGTCGAGACCACCCCGGACGTGGTGGCGCGGGTGTCCGAACTGCGCGAGGAGCCCGGCGTGGAGAAGGTGCTCGTGGCCGGCTCGATCTCGGTTGTGCAGCAACTCCTCGCCGCGGGTGAGCTGGACGAACTGCACCTGCTGGTGCACCCGGTCGTCGCGGGCACGGGACGGCACCTCTTCGACCCCGGCGCCGGTGTGCAGCCACTGCGCCTGCTCTCCAGCACGAGCTTCCCGACCGGAGTGCTGTGGCTGAAGTACGCACCGGCCGACCTGCCAGGAGCAGCCGGCTACGAGGACGTCGTGGACAAGGTGCCGAAGCCTGCCAGGTGAGTTCCACGATCCCCGGCCGCCCGGTGTGGACCGCACGCCCGAGGCTGACGCGTCCGGGCCGGCTCAGCGCAGTTCGACCGGCTGAGCCGCGCGGCTGCCCCTGCGTCCGAGGATCCGGACGGTGAGACCGCCGACCAGCCCGATCCCGGCAGCGAGGGCCACGTGCGCGGCGGCTGGCCACGGGGTCGCCAACTCCGTGGCGGTGGCCCGCAGGAACGTCTCGACCATGGAGGCCGCGCCCTGCGACACCGTGTTGCGGGCGACGGCCATCCGCACCCCGGTCAGGAGGGCAGGCTGCAGCCAGAGCAGCAGCAGCCCGATCCCCCACGCGGCCGAACGCCCGCGTCCGCCCCACCCGCACCAGGCGAGCGCGACTCCGGTGAGCAACGCGGGCACCCAGGCCAGCACGGTCCACAGCGGGGCGGGGACGCTGACCTCACCGAACGTGAGTTGCAGCCACGTGCCCAGCCAGGTGGCCACCGGGGCCGCGGCCAGCGATACCCCCATCGCGGCCAGCCAGGCCGGGCCGTCCGCGGTCCAGCGGAGCACCAGTTGTGCGAGGGCGATCCCGAGCAGGCAGGTGGCGACCAGTCCGGCCACGTACGCGGCGGCCAGCAGGCCCGGCCGCTGTCCCGGGACCAGGACACTGAATGCCTGGCACGCCGCGACGGACTGGGTCAACAGCAGCCCGAACCCTGCGCCTCGACGGATCCCGGGCCCGGGTCGCCAGCGCACCAGCAAGCCGGCCGCCAGGCCGCCGCTGACCAGCAGCCCGATGACGACGTCGGGGTAGTACTGGCTGAGCGGAAGCATCGACCACGGCATGTCGGCCGGCATCGTGGAGGTCCGCCA
>PHEV01000178.1 GCA_002843035.1 Actinobacteria bacterium HGW-Actinobacteria-5
ACATCTGTCAGGAACGGGTTCTCATTCGTAGCGGGGACAGGATTTGAACCTGTGACCTCTGGGTTATGAGCCCAGCGAGCTACCGAGCTGCTCCACCCCGCGTCGCCTTGTACAGCTTAGGTGAGACTCGCGAGGGACTCAAATCCTGCCCTTCTGCCGCTCCACCGGTCCGTCTCCATCGCACGCCGATTCGAGCGGGGGCGGTCCGACCGAGACCGGGGCGTTCGACCGGACGGGAAGTCGGGGATCGTCCCTCCGCTAGACTCTTTGCGCTCCTCGCGTCGCGGGGAACCGACCACGTGTGGAGGGCATATGACCTACGCCGCTTCGTCCCGGCGTCCCCGCTCCTGGTCGATCAGGACTCTCTCGGTTCTGCTCGGCCTCGCACTGGCGCTGGGCCTGGCTGCGTGTACGCCGGGAACGTCCTCACCGACCGGAAGTGGCAGCCAGCCGCAAGCCGAGCGGACCCTGGCCGTCGGAGCGACGCTCGAGCCGGCATCGATGGACCCGTGGCACAACCCGGCAGCATCCATCCCGCAGGTGCTCCTCTACAACGTGTACGAGACGCTGGTGAAGGTCGACTCCGCCGGCGAGATCAAGTCGTTGCTCGCGCAGCGGTGGGAGATCAGTCCGGACCGTCTCACCTACACCTTCCACCTGAATCCGGCGGCGAAGTTCGCCTCCGGGAACCCGGTGGATGCGGCAGCCGTGGTCGCCAACATCGACCGGCTGAAGGCGGACGCGTCGCTCACGCCGACGCTGAAGGCCCAGCTCGCCGTCGTGTCCGGGGCGACCGTCATCGACTCCCACCAGGTCGAGATCACGCTGCTGCACCCCTCGCTGATGTGGCTCTACGACATGTCCTCGACGCTCGGCATGATGCTCGACCCCAGCTACACCGGCGACCTGAGCACGACCAGTGCCGGCTCGGGGCCCTACCAGGTGAAGTCCCACATCCAGGGCGACAGCGTGGTGCTCGACGACAACACCAACTACTGGGGCAACCCCGCCCGCTTCGACGAGGTCACCTTCCGCTACTTCAGCGATCCGAACGCGATGAACGCTGCGATGCTCAGCGGTGACCTCGACGTCATCTCGAACCTGCAGGCTCCGGACGCCCTGCCGCAGTTCGCCGACACCAGCCAGTACACGACGATCACGGGCACAACCAACGGCGAGGTCGTGCTCGGCCTGAACAACTCCAGCAAGGCGCTGTCCAAGCTCGAGGTGCGGCAGGCGCTCACCATGGCGATCAACCGCAAGGACCTGCTGGACACCGTGTGGGCCGGCCAGGGCACGCTGATCGGCACCATGAGCGTGCCCACCGACCCGTGGTACGAGGACCTCTCAGGGCTCTACCCGTACGACCCGGACAAGGCCAAGGCCATGCTGAAGGACGCGGGCTACGGCAACGGCCTGACCCTTCGACTGCGCGTCCCCGAGATCCCGTACGCGGTGAAGTCCGCCCAGTTCGTGGCCAGCCAGCTGCGGGACATCGGGGTGAAGGTGACCACGGAGGAACTCGACTTCACCCGCTGGCTCGACGAGGTGTTCACCAAGGGCGACTACGACATGACGATCGTTGCGCACGTGGAGGCCCGCGACCTCGGCAAGTTCGCCGACAAGACCTACTACTGGCGTTACGGGGATGCCAAGTACGCCTCGATGTACCACGCCGCCGACCAGGCGACCAACGAGGAAGAGGGCGTTGAGGGGATGAAGGCTGCGGCCCACTACCTGGCCGAGCAGTGCGCGGCGATCTGGCTGTTCGCGCTGCCCAACCTGGTGATCACCAAGGCCACCGTCACCGGCATCCCCCAGAACGCCACGACCCTCAGCTTCGACCTCACCACCATCACCAACCGGTAGGCAGGATCGGCGCAGCAATGAACCTCGCCCTGCGGGTGGGCCGGCGACTGGGGGTGTTCGTCGTCAGCCTGCTGGGGGCGTCCCTGCTGATCTTCCTCGTCACCCACGCCCTGCCGGGCGACGTCGCGCAAGTGCTACTCGGCACGGACGCGACCCCTGAGGCTCTCGCTCAGCTTCGCGCCCAGCTCGGGCTGGACCGTCCGCTACCCGTCCAGTACCTCGAGTGGATCGGCGGCATGCTGACCGGCGACTTCGGCCACTCGCACCTGAACGGCCAGTCCGTGCTGGCCCTGCTCGCCCCGCGGATCGCGGTCACCTTGTGGCTGGTGCTGTTCGGACTGGTCGGTTCGCTGCTGATCGCGCTGCCGGCCGGCATGGTGGCCGCCCTGAAGCGGCGCTCGTGGCCGGGGTTCACGATCAGCGCAGCCGCCCAGGTCGGCATGGCGATCCCGGTGTTCTGGGGCGGCATCCTGCTCGTGCTGGTGTTCTCCGTCTGGTTGCGCTGGCTGCCGGCGAACGGCTACGTCCCCCTGCTGAAGAATCCGGGCCAGTGGGCGTCCCACCTGGTGCTCCCTGCGATCACCCTCGCCGCGGTGCAGGCCGCGGTCCTGATCCGCTACGTCCGCTCGGCGTTCCTCGAAGTCCTGGACGAGGACTACTACCGCACCGCCCGCTCGATCGGGTGGACGCCCATGCGCGCGCTCCTGCGCCACGGCGTCCGCAACGCTGCGATCTCCCTGGTCACCGTGCTTGGACTGCAACTGTCCAGCGTTCTGGTGGGTGCAATCGTGGTCGAGTCGGTGTTCACCCTCCCTGGACTGGGCAGCCTGCTGCTCATGTCGGTCGACCGTCGGGACCTCGTCGTCGTGCAGGGCACGGTGATGTTCCTGGTGCTGGCCGTGCTGCTGATCAGCGCCCTGGTGGACTTCTCCTATCTGTTGATCGACCCGCGGCAGAGCTCTCGCAGGGCCGCGACCCAGGGAGCGGGTTCGCGGTGAAGCGGGCACAGCTGATCGCGGGGCTGGTCCTGGTCGCGCTCGTCGTCGTCACGGCGGTGGTCTCGCTGTTCTGGACCCCCTTCGACCCGATCCGGGTGGTGCCAGGTCAACGGCTGCTCGGGCCGGGCTGGCCGCATCTGCTGGGCACGGACGGGTTCGGCATCGACATCGCCAGCCGGTTGATGGTGGGTGCGCGGACGGTGCTGGCGGTCGGCATCATTTCGGTCGGCCTGGCAGCGGTGTTCGGCGTGCCGCTCGGCATGCTGGCCGGCCAGACCGGCGGCTGGGTCGACGAGGTCGTCATGCGTGCCGGCGACGTCGTCTACGCCTTCCCCGCGCTGCTGCTGGCGATCCTGCTCGCCTCGGTGTTCGGTGCGTCGACGGTGACCGCGATGGTTGCGATCGGGGTGGCCAGCATCCCCGCCTTCGCCCGGGTCGCCCGGGCCGGCACGTTGCAGGTGATGGCGAGCGACTTCGTCCTCGCCGCACGCTCGTCCGGGACATCCCGGTGGGGGATCGCGCGGCGGCACGTCCTGCCCAACATCGCGCCGGTGGTGGGCGTGCAGGCCTCCGTGGGTTTCGCGCTGGCGATCCTGGCCGAGGCGGCGCTGTCCTACCTCGGTCTGGCCACGCCGCGTCCCACGCCGACCTGGGGCAACATGCTGCGCGACGCCCAGCAGTTCCTCTTCGCCGCCCCGCTGCAGGCGTTGTGGCCGGGCCTGGCGATCGCCCTCGCCGTGCTGGGGTTCAACCTGCTCGGCGACGGGCTGCGCGACTACCTCGACCCGAGGCTTCGGGAGGTGCCATGAGCCTGCTCGATGTCCGTGACCTGCAGGTGAGCTTCGGGCGCAGCCGGACCGAGGCCGTCCGGGGCGTCAGCTTCAGCCTGGCGGCGGGCCAGCGGCTCGGCGTGATCGGGGAGTCCGGGTCCGGCAAGACCGTCACCGCACTGGCCGTGATGGGTCTGCTTCCCGAGTATGCCCACGTGGCCGGCTCCGTGCGGCTCGGCGGCAGCGAGATCGTCGGGCTGGACGAGTCGGGCCTGGCCCGGCTGCGCGGCAACACCGTCTCGATGGTGTTCCAGGAGCCGATGACCGCCCTCGACCCCACCATGCGGGTCGGGCGGCAGGTCGCGGAGGTCCTGCGACTGCACCAGGGCGCCGAGTCGGGCCCGGCCCGGCAACGCGTGATCGCCATGCTGGACGAGGTGGGTCTGGACGATCCCGAACGGGTGGCGGACGCGTTCCCGCACCAACTCTCCGGTGGCCAGCGGCAGCGGGCGATCCTCGCGATGGCACTGATCAACTCGCCCGACCTGGTGATCTGCGACGAGCCCACCACGGCCCTGGACGTGACGGTGCAGGCGCTCGTGCTGGCCAAGCTCGACGAGGTGCTGGACGCCAGCGGCGCCGCCTGCCTGTTCATCAGCCACGACCTCGCGGTCGTGTCGCAGGTGTGCGACCAGGTGCTGGTCATGCTGGACGGGCGGATCGTCGAGTCCGGCACGGTGGATCGGCTGTTCACCGCTCCCGAGCACCCCTACACCCGCGGCCTGGTGGCCACCGCGCAGCTCGACCGTGCCGAGCCGGGCCAGCGACTGCCGACCGTGGACGACTTCTACGCGGGGGCCCCGCATGGCTGAACCGCGAGCTGACCACCTCTATCGCGCCGAAGGCCTGACCCGCCGCTACCGCAACGGCGGCCGGGACGTGCTCGCGCTGGACGCCGTGGACCTGAGCCTGGACCGGGGTCATCGGCTTGGCATCGTGGGTGAGTCGGGCTCGGGGAAGTCCACCCTGGTTCGGCTGCTCGCCGGACTCGACCATCCGAGCGCGGGCCGGGTCTGGTTCGAGGGCACCGAGATCACCGACCTGCCGGAGAAGCGGCTCGGCTTCCTGCGCGCGTCCGTGCAGATGGTGTTCCAGGACCCGCGATCATCGCTCAACCCGCGGATGCGGGTGAGCGACATCATCACCGAGCCGCTGCGCTCGCGGCTCGTCCGGCGCCAGCTCACCGATCGGGTGGACCAGCAGCGGCGCCTGGCCGAGGTGCTCGCGGCCGTCGACCTCCCCGCGGACGCGGGGGGCCGCTACCCGCACGAGTTCTCCGGCGGCCAGCGGCAGCGGATCGCGATCGCCCGGGCGCTCGCGCCGGACCCAGAGGTGCTGATCGCCGACGAGCCGGTCTCCGCGCTGGATGTCTCGGTGCGCGCCCAGGTGCTGAACCTGCTCACCGACCTGGTCGCCGCCCGCGGGCTCACCCTGATCGTGGTCAGCCACGACCTGATGGTCGTGCGGCACCTGTGCGACCAGCTCGCGGTGATGCGGCAGGGCCGGATCATCGAGCGCGGCGCGACGTCGTCGGTGTACGCCGACCCGCAGACCGGCTACACCCGCGCACTGCTCGAGGCCGTTCCCCGGATCCGGGCGGAGGGACGGTGACCCCGTGCCGTTGACCGGCGGGCCGACACGACGCCGGACGTGGCGCAGGGTCGTGGCCGGCGCCGCGCGCCTGCGCCGGACCTGGCCCGGCTGGGTGCGCCTCACGGTCGCGGTCGTCGCCGCGGGCGTGGCCGTGGGCATCTCCGGCACCCTGCTGACCCTGCTGCTGCACGCCGTCCAGCACGTCGCGTTCGGCTACTCCGAGGGCAGCTTCCTGGACGGCACCGAGCAGTCCGGCCGGCTGGTGCGGGTGCTCGCACCCGGGGTGGGCGGCCTGCTGTGCGGGCTCGGCTGGATGGTGCTGCGCCGGCGCCCGATCCCGAAGGTCGAGGACGGAGCGGCGCCGCGTCCGCGGCGGCTCCCTGCGGGGCTGCTGAGCCTGGACGC
>PHEV01000179.1 GCA_002843035.1 Actinobacteria bacterium HGW-Actinobacteria-5
GATCGCCGTCCCCGGATGACCATTCCCCACCCTCTCCACCGCATCCGCAGCCAGCACCCGCGCAGTATCCACCGCCCGCTGATCCAATTCGGTCCAGGTGAAACCAGTCATCGTCGGCCTTTCCTTGCATCCTTTGAAACGTCAAAATACCGGTTCTGATCCAGCCCCCAAGCCTTGCACATCTGCGTGGACAAAAAGGCCATCGTGCACGCAGTTGCACAGAGGGCGACTACCGGGAACGGACGAAGACCGCCGCCGTCCGCTCGGGGACGGAGAGCCAGTCGCTGCCCACTTCGCAGGTTCGCACCAGGTCGTCGACGCCGGCCACCTGAACCGGATGCAGTTCGTAGTCGCTCACGTCGAACGGCAGGCCCTGCCGGACCAGCCACGGCGTCGCGTTGAAGACCACCAGCAGGCCCGACCAGCGCGGGTCCACCTCGGCTGCAGGATCGTCGATCGCCATCACCACGACCCCGGGCCGCTGATGCCAACTGTTGGAGACCGGGAAGCTGACCATCGCCCGCACCCGCTCGGCCGTGCCGAGCCGGAACAGCCGCGTCGAGGCACGCAGCCGGAGCAGGTCGAGGGACTGCTCGTGGGCGCGCCGGATGTCGTTGGGCGCCGGCTTCAGCCGCGGGTCGGCGAGCAGCGGGGCGAGCACGTGCCAGGTGGACGCGTTGTCCCGCTCGGGCGGCAGCCCGGCGGCGAACCCGTTGTCGGTCATCGTGAAGTCGAGGTAGTTGAACCAGTCGCCGGAGTTGTACGAGTTCCGGTCGAGGCTCTTGCTGCGCAGGATGTCCGTGCCCGCGTGCCACATCACCGGGCTCTGGCCGAGCGTGGCCACGGCGAGGCAGACGGCGTTCATCCGCACCCGGGCGGCCATCGGCGTGGCCGGGTGGAGCTTCAGGGTGAGCGCGTCGAAGAGGGTCTCGTTGTCGTGCGCGTCCACGTAGCTGATCACCTCGCCGGGGGCGTCCGCGTAGCCGGCCGGACGTTCGCCGAAGTCGAGGTCTGCGCCGCTGAGCTCGGTGTGCCGCGAGTTCGATCCGAACCTGAACGACCGCAGCGTGCCGGCCAGACCGAGCTGGACCAGGTCGGTGTACCAGGCCAGGCGCTCACCCTGAACGGTCTGGTCACCACTCCTGCCGGTCCCGTTGTCCGCGGTGAACAGCCCGGTGCCGAAGCCCTGACCGCGCGGGTCACCGTCCCACACCGAGCCGCCGCGGACGGCGTCGCGCAGGCGGTCGGAGAAGGTGGCGATCCCGGTGCCGCCGAGTTGACCGAGCGTCGCCTGGGTGAACCGGGCGTTGTCGGCCACCTCACCGAAGTTCCACCCCTCGCCGTACATGGTGACGGCGCGCCCGTCCACCCCGTCCCGCTCGGTGGTGAGCGCGTCCAGCGCCGCCCGGACGGCGAGCATGTTGTCGCGGCTGTGATGCCCCATCAGGTCGAAGCGGAAGCCGTCCACGTGGTAGCGCCGGACCCAGTGCACGCACGCATCCACCATCAGCTTCTGGGCCATCAGGTGCTCGGTGGCCACGTTCGGGCAGCAGGTCGAGGTTTCCACCCTGCCGAGCGCGTCCAGCCGGTGGTAGTAGCCGGGCACGATCCGGTCGAGCACCGACTTCGAGTCCTGGCCGGAGCTCGCGGTGTGGTTGAACACCTGGTCGAGCACGACCCGCAGCCCGGCGGCGTGGAAGGCTCCGACCATCTGCCGGAACTCGACGACCCGGCCGGGGCCCTCGGCACTGGCCAGCGTGGACGAGAACGAGCCCTCCGGCGCGAAGTAGTGCCACGGGTCGTAGCCCCAGTTGAAACCACTGCGCCCGCCGGTGGAGTTCACCTGGCGCTGTTGTTCCGGGCTGTCCGGCGGAAGCCGCTTCAGGTGCTCCCAGGGCGGCCGGACCTGGAAGGCGGGATGCTCCTCCACGGTCGCGTTGTCGAACAGCGGCAGCAACTGCACCGTGTTCAGGCCCGCCTCGGCGAGCCGCCGCAGGTGGGCCATGCCGGCGCTGTCGACGGTGGGCGCGAGGAAGCTTCCGCGAAGCTCGGCCGGAACGGTGGCGTCCGAGATCGAGAAGTCGCGCAGGTGCAGTTCGTAGATCACCTGGTCGACCGGGTCGGCGAGCGGCGGGGCGACCGAGTCGTGCCACTCCCCGGGGACGAGCGAGGGGTCGGACAGGTCGACCAGCACCGAGTGGGTGGAGTTCACGGTGAGCGAGGTGGAGTAGGGGTCGGTCACCTGGTTGACCACCACCCTGCGGTGCTGCGGGGTGTAGACCGTGACCTCGTAGCGGTACCGGGCGTCGATCCAGCCCGGCTCGCCGGTGACCGCCCAGGTGCCGTCCGCGGACGGGATCATCCGGCGCCGCTGCGGAGCGTCGTGGAGTTCCGCGCCCGCGGGCCACAGCAACAGCGAGACCGCGCGCGCCGTCGGAGCCCACAGCCGCAGCGTCGGCGTACCGAAGTGCCAGGTCGGCCCCAGTTCCGCGGTGGCGGCGTCGCCGTAACACTCGTCGATGACGCCGGGCAGCTGGAGCTGCCCGGCCGTGGCGAGCCGGCCGGACGGCAGCTGTGCGCTCACCGCCAGCTGGCAGCGCAGCGCCTCCCGCAGGTCGAGCGCGCCGTCCGGCACCCGCAGGCACAGGTAGTCACTCAGGTGCGGGAACGCGGCGGCGACGTCCGCGGGCAGGCCGTCCGGGTCGAAGCGAAGGGTGGCGGTGGGCCATGGCATCGGCTCGCTGGCCGTCGGGTCGATGTGGTCGTCAGCCGAGGAGTGCAGGCGCCAGTACAGCGAGGACGGGTCCTCACCGGGAGGCAGCTGCGAGCCGGGCCAGGCGATCAGGTCCACGCGCAGCCAGTGCCCTGGAGCCTGCTCAAGGCCCCGGGCGTCCTCGACCGGCCGAAACACCCTGCGATTGTGCCACCAATCGGTGTAATCGCTCCCACGGTCCGCGGGCGCGTCCCGGATCGGTTCGCGACACCGCGCCGGCACGGGAAGCACCGCGGCAACGGCTGCGGACCAGGCCCACGGGCGGGCTCAACGCCGCTACGGGGCGGGTCCGTCCCTTCCCGTGGCCGGGCCGGCCTCAGCCGTGCAGCCGGGCATAGCGCCCACCGGACGCCAGCAGCCCGGCATGGGTGCCGCGCTCGACGATCCGTCCCTCGGCCAGCACCACGATCTCGTCGGCATCGCGGACGGTGCTGAGCCGGTGCGCGATCGTCAGCGTGGTGCGACCCTCCATCAGGTGGTCGAGGGCTGCCTGCAACTCGCGTTCGGTGTCGGTGTCCAGAGCCGAGGTGGCCTCGTCCAGCACCAGGACGGGCGGGTTCACGAGCAGCGTCCGGGCAATCGCGAGCCGCTGTCGCTCGCCGCCACTGAACCGGTGCCCGCGCGCGCCGACCACGGTCTCCAGACCCTCCGGCAGCGCGGCGATCACATGGTCGACCTGTGCGGCCCGCAGCGCCGCCCACAGCTGCGCGTCGGTGGCGTTGGGCACGGCCTGACGAAGGTTCGCCGCGATCGTGGTGTGGGCCAGGTAGGTCTCCTGGGTCACCATGCCGATCAGCCTCGAGCGGTCGGATGCGGCGAGCTGCCGCAGGTCCACCCCGTCCAGCGTCACCCGTCCCGCGGTCGGGTCGGCCAGCCGCACGAGGAGCGCGGCGAGTGTGGACTTGCCCGAGCCGGTCTCCCCCACCACCGCGACCGAGCGGCCCGCCCCGATGGCCAGGTCGATCCCCGCCAGGGCGTCGTCGTGGCCGTCGGGGAACCGGTAGCTGACCTGCTCGAAGCGCACCTCGCCACGCACCCCCGCGGGGTCGAGCCGGACCGGGTGGGCGGGCTCGGCGACGTCCACCGGCAGGTCCAGATAGCCGAAGATCCGGCTCAGCAGCGCCATCGACGCAATCCACTGCGCACCGACGTTCAGCAGCCCCATGATCGGCCGGAAGATCGTGCCCTGCAGGCTCGCGAAGGCGATCAGGGTGCCGATCGTGAGGTCGCCGGCCAGCGCGGGGAAGCCCGCGACGAGGTAGAGCAGGGCCGGGATCGCCGCGAAGACGATGCCCATCGTGGCCATCCGCCAGCGTCCGGCGAGCTGGGAGCGCACCTCGAGGTCGATCAGCCGGGCGGAGGTGTCGGTGAAGTCCCGCTCGTGGGCGGGGCCACTGCCGAGCGTCTTGGTGAGCATGGCGCCGTTGATGCTCAGCGCCTCCTCCACCTCGGTGTGCAGTTCGGCCAGCGCCCGCTGCTGGGCCAGCGTGACGTCGCGCCGCACGAGCGCCACGCGACGGGTGAGCAGGATGGCCGGCGGCAGCACCAGGAGCGAGAGCAGCGACAGCCGCCAGTTCAGCGCCACCATCGCCACGGCGGTGGCCACGGCTGTCGTCAGGTTGGACGCGATCGAGGTCGCCGTGGTGGTCACGACCGATTGCAGGCCGGCGACGTCCTGCAGCAGCCGGGACTGGATCTCGCCGCCGCGGGTTCGCTTGAAGAACGCCAGCGACTGCGCCTGCAGGTGGGCGAACACCCGGACCCGGAGAGTGTGCATCACCTTCTGCCCCATGCCGGTCGCGAGCCAGGTCTGCCAGACCCCGAGGACGCCGGTGAGCGCCGCCACCGCGACCATGCCCGCAACCAGCCAGGCCAGCAGGCGGGTGTCTCCGTTCGGCAGCGCGACGTCGATCACCTCGCGCAACAGGAACGGCTGTGCCAGCCCGACAACGGACGCCACCACGATGATCGCGGTGACGGCGAGCAGGTCCAGCCGGTGGCCCTCGAACAGCCGGGCGACCCGGGCGAGGCTGACCGGCGACTCCGCCAGTTGGGCACGGTCGGCAGGGTTGACCCGCGAGGGTCCGCGGATCAGCTGTGGGCCGGGTGCTGTCATCGTCATGAGACCTCCGATATAATGAGGTAACCACAGCATATAAGGCCTGGAGCCATGGAGATATTCCCGGAGTCCCTCGCCGAGGACTTCCTTCGGGTCTCGCGGCAGATCCGCCGCGAGACCCAGCGGCGGATTGCGCCGCTGAGCCTGAGCCCGCACCAGTCCCGCGCCCTGCGGGTGATCGGGGAGGCCGGGCCGCTGCGCCCCTCCGACGTAGCCGAACGGCTGGGGATCGTCGCACGCTCGGCCACCGACTCGATCTCCGGCCTGGTCTCGGCGGGCTACGTCGAACGCCGCACCGATCCGGCGGACGGTCGAGCCCACCTGCTCGCGCTCTCCGCGTCCGGGCAGGCCGCGCTGACCGAGGTGTACCGGGCCCGGAACGAGGTCGCCTCGGAGTTCTTCGGACGCCTCGACGCGACTCAGCGCGCCCTGCTCGCCGCACTGCTGCGGGCCCTGCTGGCGGACGCGCAGAACGAGCGCTGAGCCGGCTCCGCCCTAGAATGGCGGGCCGGAGGTGAGGCATGGACCGGATTGGGCCCGACGTGCTCCTGGCCGCGGCCGTGGCGGCCTGGTTCGTCGTGACCGGACTGGCCGAACTCTTCTCCCGCGCCCCCGTGGCTGGGCGGCGGGCCGTCGCGGCCGATCCGGCCTGGCTGGTCGGGCTGCGTCGCGCCCGTGGCGCCGTCGCGGTGCTCGGCGGCCTCGCCGTCCTGGCCGGCGCCACAGCTGCGGTGCTCCGCCTGACCGACCCGCTGCCCGGGCGTGCGCTCGGGCTGGGACTCGCGGCGATCGCACTG
>PHEV01000180.1 GCA_002843035.1 Actinobacteria bacterium HGW-Actinobacteria-5
CTCTAGATCAAGACGTTAGCCACGAAGATCGAGACCACGCCCAGCGGCGCGATGAAGCGGAGCGCAAAGCGCCACCAGCGGAACCAGGCCTTGCCCCCCGCGTCCAGCGCGGTTTCGACGACGGGGCCGGAAAGCACCCACCCGGCAAACAGCGCGATAAGCAGGCCGACCGTCGGCATGACCAAATTCGCGGTCGTGAAGTCGAGCACGTCGAAGACCGTCATTTCCTCCATGACGCCGAAACGCGCCATGGGATGGAAGTCCGCCCAGCGATTGAACGAGAAGACCGTGCCGAGGCCCGCCACCAGCATCTCCACCGCGATCGCGGCGAGGATCATCCCCATCAGTCGGGTCATGATCGTGCGCAGCGTCTGGGAGAGGTGGCGCCCGATGGCGGCGGAGAAGTAGAGCACCACGGCGAGGACCGCGAGCACGGCCGCCAGCGCGACCCCGATGGTCACGTATCCGAGCACGGACGCGTTGCTGCCCGCGAGCAGCACCAACGTCGTGATGGTGCCCGGCCCGACGATCATCGGGAACGCCATCGGGTAGAACGACGGGTCGTTGACCTGGGCGTGGTGCTCCTGCTCGGCCGGGGTTCCGGTGTGCGCGCTGCTGCCGGTGCCGTTCAGCATGCCGAGGCCGATCATCAGCAGCACGATGCCGCCGGCGATCCGGAAGTCGTCCACGCTCACCCCGAAGAACGACAGCACCATCGATCCCGAGACCAGGATCACCCCGGCGAGGATCGCGCTGTACAGGGCGGTGCGCAGGCCGGTGCGGCGCTGCTGGGCGGCGTCGAACCCGCTGGTCAACGACAGGAACATGGGCAGCGCAACAAACGGGTTCATGATCGCGAACAGCGCGGCGAACGCCTTCACGAACAGGGCGGGGTCCACGGTCAGTCCGGCTTGATCGCCGAGAGCACCCGGGAGACGAACCCGGCGTACTCGGCCATGAAGTGGGCGAGGAACTCCCGGGTGGCCTCGTTGTGCACCGTCCCGTCCTCGCCGTACACCTCTGGTGAGTAGGTGATGTACACCTCCGGGGAGTTCAGCTGCGGGGCGTCGAGGAAGCTGAGCACACTCCGCATCTGGGACTGCATCACCGCCGTGCCGATCGCGCCGGTCGACGCCCCGACGATCGCGGTCGGCTTCCGCGCGAACGAATTGCGGCCACGCGGACGCGAGCCCCAGTCGATCGCGTTCTTCAGTGCACCGGGGATGGAGCGGTTGTATTCCGGCGAGATGAACATGACCCCGTCGGCCGACTCGAGCGCGGCCTTGTACGCGATCACCGGCCCTGGAAGGTCGTTCTCGTGGTCGGGCGAGAACAGCGGCAGGTTGCCGATGCCGACCTCGAAGAACTCGAGTTGGGGTGGCGCGAGCGTGATCAGGGCCTTCGACAGGCGCCGGTTGATCGACCTGCTCGACAGGCTGCCGATCAGGTAGGCGACGCGGTACGTCACGCGGGAGTCCTTTCGCCGGTGGGCATCAGGTCTACCGGAGCGATCCGGGCACGGCAAGCGTGCTGGTCGAAGGCTGGCTGCGGTCGGCTCAGGACTGCCAGAAGAGCTGGTAGATCTTGCTCGACGGCGCTGCGAGCAGGGTGGCGTAGTCACCAGCGGGCAACTCCTCCGCCGTGCCGGTGAGGGCGTGGTTCCCGACGAACGACACCCCCAGCCCGGCGCGCCCGTCCCGGACCCCGAAGCCGAGCAGTTCCAGGGTGGTGGGGAGCACGGACAGCTGGTCGGCGTTCTCGCGGGTGAACCTGACCTGGTCTGGGCTGTGCACCCGGAAGAAGATCGTGCGTTCAGGGGCGTTCTCGAGCTCGGTGCGGAACTGGTCGCTGTCGCCGGTGTTCTTCACGTGGTCACCCATCAGCATCACGACGGTGTCGTCCAGCACCCCGGTGTCCTCCAGGTACGCCAGGAAACCCGCCACGGCCTTGCCGGAGCATTTCAGGGCGGTGGCCATCGGTTCGGTCTCGTCATCAGTGCAGGAAGGGAAGACCGCTGCCGGTTCGTGGTTGTCCATGGTGAGCAGGGTCAGGTTGTAGGGGGTCCCGGTCTTGCGCAGCCGCTCCAGGGTGTCCTTCGCGTGGACGAACAGGCGTGCGTCCGACAGGCCCCAGATGGAGATGTCGGACGGGTCCTCGCCTTGGGACTCCCACTTCTCGCGGCCCTCGATCGAGGTGTAGCCGTGGTCGGTGAGGTAGGTGTCCTTGCCGCCGAACCGGACGTTCGCCCCGCCGACGTAGGCGTTGGTGTAGCCCTGCGCCTCGAGCACGTCGCCCAGGCAGGTGGCCCCCGGCAGGTAGGACTCCACCTGCTCGCCCTGGACGTTGGAGTTCACCCCGATGGTGAGCAGCTTGCTCTTCAGCGCGAAGCCGCACTCCGTGCCGACGATCCCGGCCATCGTCCAGCCGCCGGTCGGATACTGCTGCAGGGTCTCATAGCTCGGCCAGCCCGCCGTGGCCGCGTCGAGGTTGGCGAGCAGGTTCTCCCCGAAGATCGAGGTGTCCCGCCAGGTGTTCTCGGTCGACTCCAGGTAGATCGTGATCAGGTTGCGCGGCTCCGCGGGAGCGCTGGTCACCGCGGGAGTCCGGTAGTAGTCGGCGATCGTGCGGGGATCGAGCTGGGCCGCAGCGAACTGGGGGACGCCGGCGACGGTCAGCAGCACGCTGAGCGCCACGACCAGCGCGAGCGTGGGGGCGATCAGGTGACGGCGACGCAGCGGCGGCAGGGCCCCTCGCTTGCGTCGCCACACCCATCGTCCGGCGAAGGCGAGGGTGGTCAGGGTCGCCGGTACCACGATGCAGACCACGATCGCCTCGTGCAGCAGGTCGTTGTTGCCGACGCCCTCACCGCTGGAGATCGGCAGGTTGTTCACGATCTGCTCGAAGCTGACCGCGCCGAAGTGAAAGCGGATCCAGCCGGCCAGCGCGACCAGGAACAGCGCGATGGTGGAGATCAGCCAGGACATGATCGTGCGCAGACGCGGCCCCCGGTACCCGGTTCCAGTCTGGTTCTGCGGCATGACAAGGGAGAATCCTACCAGCCACGGAGCGGGGGCCGCCGGGTGACAGGATGGGCGCATGAGCGATCCGTCCCTGTCCGCACAGCTGCGTCGCGCGGTCGCCGAGGCGATGCCGCGCGCGATCTCCGAACTCACCGATCTGGTCGCGATCCCTTCGGTGTCGTGGCCGTCCTTCGACCAGACCCAGGTCCGGCGCAGCGCAGAGGCGATCGCCGCGCTGGCGGGCGAATCCGGCGTGTTCGACCAGGTGGCCGTGCACACCGCTGCGATCCCGGGAACCGCCGAGCCGGGCCAGCCGGCCGTCCTGGCCACCCGGGCCGGTCGGCCGGGGGAGCGCCGCGTCCTGCTCTACGCCCACCACGACGTGCAGCCGGTCGGCGACGAGGCGGCCTGGCTCACCCCGCCGTTCCAGGCCACCGAGCGGGACGGACGGCTCTACGGCCGCGGCACCGCGGACGACAAGGCAGGAGTGCTCACCCACCTGGCCTCGCTGCGGGCACTGCGCGAGGTGCTCGGCGACGAACTGGGGGTCGGCGTCACGCTGTTCGTGGAGGGCGAGGAGGAGTACGGCTCGCGCTCGTTCGGCCAGTTCCTCTCCGACCACCGCGACGACCTGGCCGCCGACCTGATCGTGGTCGCTGACTCGGGCAACTGGGACTCCCGCACGCCCGGCATCACGGTCGCGCTGCGGGGCAACGCCCGGTTCACGCTGACCGTGCGGACGCTCGCCCACGCGCTGCATTCCGGCATGTACGGCGGCGCGGTCCCCGACGCGATGCTGGCAACGATCAAGCTGCTCGGCACTCTGTGGGACGAGCACGGCACGGTCGTGGTGTCGGGGCTCGCCCGACGGGACGCGCCCACGCCCGGCTACGACGAGGCCCGGCTGCGCGAGGAGACGGACCTGCCGGCCGGTACCCGTCCGATCGGTTCGGGCGACCTGCTGGGGCGGATCTGGAACCAGCCGTCGATCACGGTGACGGGAATCGACTTCCCGGGCACCGCGGCGGCGTCCAACACCCTGAACCCGGAGGTATCCGTCGTGGTCAGCGCGCGGGTGGCGCCGGGCCAGGACGCGCGCCAGGCGTACGAGGCGCTGCGCGCGCACCTGATCGAGCACGCCCCGTTCGGAGCCGAACTGGAGTTCAGCGAGGTCGACTGCGGGCAGGGCTTCCTCGCCGCGGAGGGCTGGGGGACGCAACTGGGCCGCGCGGCGCTCGCCGAGGGCTACGGCGTCGAACCGGTGGACGTGGGCGTGGGCGGCTCGATCCCGTTCATCGCAGAGCTCGCACGGGAGTTCCCGGACGCGGCGATCCTGGTCACGGCCGTCCTCGATCCGCCGGCAGCGCCGCACAGCCCGAACGAGTCGCTGCACCTGGAGACCCTCGAGCACGCGATCCTGTCCGAGGCGCTGCTGCTGGCGTCCCTGCGGACCCCGGACCGGACCGGGGACGGTTCCTGATTCAGTCCATTCTCAGGAAGTGGACCGGAAAGGGAACCGTCCCCAGTTCGGTCCGTCAGTCGAGGTCGCGACGGATCAGCACATAGTCGCCCACGTCGGTACCGAGCCGTCTCGCGACGAGCGCGCATTTGGCCTTGAGCAGCAGGTAGACGGGGCGTCCGGGGGCGGACAGGGACTCGAAGTTGCCCTGTCCCTTGCTGATCACGACGTCGGCGTCGCGGAACAGTTCGCGGAACTCTGGCGTGCAGTCCTCGAGGATGGTCCCCGGCGCGGCCGAGCCGGACGAGACCAGGGTGGCGTAGGCGTCCACGCCGGCCTCCCTGGCCTCGGCGAGGGTGGCGTCGTTGATGATCGGCCGTTCCCGGACGGCGTAGACGAGCTCGCGTCCCCCGGCCGCGAGTGCGGCGAGCAGGACCTTGTCGAACACGGTCTCGCCGGTGTTGTCGCCGAGTACCAGCACGCGCCGTGCGGTCGCGAGGTCGGCGGTCAACTCGGCCAGGTCGCAGCGCGCGAACGGCCGTTCCAGTTCCTCGGTGATGCACGCGGCGATGTCGAGGTTGGAGTAGATCGCGGAGTCCATCACGTTGCCGGTGGCAGCCACCTTGAGGGCCGTCCGCAGCGGGTCGTCGGCGCCGTCCGCGAACTCCCACAGCAGCGACTCCAGACTGAGCGCCGCCTCGAGGTCGCGGCGCTTGACCGCTTCGTAGGGATCCGGGACACCGGTCTCGGTGCGGACGATCGCATGCATCGCCTGCGCCATCGCCGGGGCGCTGGCGAACTCCTCCCGCCGCGCGAGGGTGAGGGCGACGCGGTCCATGATCCGCGCCTGGCACGCCTCGTCGGTGGTCGCCGTCCGGGCAGCTTCGAGCACCTGCCGGTGCATGCAGGGCATGCAGTCGAGGAAGAGTTCCATGGTGCTGGCAGGCTATCGCTGCTGACTGTGGGCGGGCTGCGTCGGCCACGCCATGATTGATGGCATGGCACTGATCGATGAGCCCCGCCGGATGAACCCGCTGCTGAAGGTGGCGATCGCCATCTCGGACCGGGTCACGGGACGCCGGATGCTCCCGGCCCGGCTGCTGGCGTGGTATCCGAAGGCCGCCGTCGGCTCCGGCGTACTGGA
>PHEV01000181.1 GCA_002843035.1 Actinobacteria bacterium HGW-Actinobacteria-5
GAGCAGATGCTGGGCGAGATGGGCTATGACGCGGTGTTCATCGGCACCGGCGCGGGCAGCCCCCGCTTCATGGACCTGCCAGGTGAAGGGCTGAACGGGGTTCTGTCGGCCAACGAACTTCTCACCCGCTGCAACCTGATGCGGGCCGGCCAGTTCCCCGCCTATGACACCCCTCTGGGCCTTGGCAAACGGGTCGCGGTGATCGGCGCGGGCAATACCGCGATGGACGCGATGCGGGTTTCGCTGCGGCTTGGCGCCGACGAGGTGCATTGCATCTATCGGCGCACCGAAACCGAATGCCCGGCGCGCAAGGAAGAGCTGCACCACGCCGAGGAAGAAGGCATCACCTTCAACTGGCTGACCAACCCGGTAGAAATACTGGGCGACGAGGCGGGCAACGTGCGCGCCCTGCGCTGCGTGCGGATGGAATTGGGCGAGCCCGATGCCAGCGGGCGGCGCAGCCCGGTGGTGATACCGGGGTCCGAGTTCGATTTCGAGGCCGATACCGTGGTCTACGCCATCGGCACCTCGCCAAACCCGATCCTCGGGCAAACCTCGAAGCTCAAGCTTGACAAGCGCGGCTATATCCAATGCGACGAGGCGCTCGCAACCTCGCTGGCCGGGGTCTATGCGGGCGGCGACATCGTTACCGGCGCCGCCACCGTGATTCTGGCAATGGGCGCCGGGCGCAAGGCGGCGGCAAGCATCAAAGACTACCTCGGCATCCGCGATTCGGGCCGTGTCTACGCGCCAGAACCGCCGGGGCTTGAAGGCAGCCTGTTCGGCATCGATCTGGCGGAACGCAATTTCACGCATGTGCGGCTGATCTAGGGAGGCGGTCAAACCATGGGCAACACAGCCGGACAGGCAATCATCGAACCGCAACCGCGCGCGCCACAACCGCGCCCGGCGGTGGTTCTGAAAGAACATATCATCGAGATCATCTCGGATTCCGGCGAAGGCGCACAGCGCTGCGGCCAGAGCTTTGGCGCCATCGCGGCGCGGTCGGGCAACGGTATTTGGACGGTGGAAATTATCCCCGCCGAAATTCAACCGCCCCACCGCTCGGTCGCGGGCGCCAGCGGCAACCGCATCAGGCTTGCCTCAGGGCCGGTCAGCAACGGCGGCAACGAGGCCGATCTGGTGGTGGCCTTCAACGAACAGGTGCTGCTCAGCCGCCTCAACGCAGGCGAGATCAAACCCGGCGGCATCATCTTGATGGAAAGCAAATGGCGCACCGACCGCAACGCGGGCATCGCCGCCTCTTACGCGCGGGTGATAAACGACATCCGCGCCCGCGGCTTTCGCGTCTATGAAGTGCCAATGGAGGTCGAGTGCCTGAAGCTGGTGCCCGATCCGCGCAAAGGCAAAAACATGTTTGTGCTGGGGATGCTCTGCGGCATCTACAGCCTTGATGAGGGGTTGGCGCAAGCACAGGTGGCACGGATCTTCGGCAAGAAAGACCAGAAGATAATCGACGCCAATATCGAACTGCTGAATGCCGGGCGCGCCTGGGCCGAAACCAACCTCGATCTGCACTTTTCGGTGCCCGCAAAACGTTCGACCCAGACCCAGGTGGTGATGAACGGGAACGCGGCGCTGGCCCTGGGCGTGGTCGCTTCAGGCATGGAAGTCTGCGCCATGTATCCGATCACGCCGGCCACCTCGACCTCGCATTACCTGAGCAGCATTTTCGAGAAGGTCGGCTGCGTTGTGCATCAGGCCGAGGATGAAATCGCTGCCTGTGCCTTCGCTATTGGCGCCAGCTACGCGGGCAAATGCGCGGTCACGGTCACCTCCGGCCCAGGCCTGTCGCTCAAGCAGGAAGCGCTGGGGTTGGCGGTGATGGCCGAAATTCCGCTTGTGCTGATCGACGTGCAGCGCGGCGGCCCATCAACCGGGCTGCCGACCAAGGTGGAGCAGGGCGATCTGATGGCAGCGATCTTTGGCGGCCACGGCGACGCGCCCAAGGTGGTGATGGCGGTTTCGACCATCGAAGACTGCTTTTATTCGGTAATCACCGCGCGCAAGATCGCCGAGACCTTCAACATGGTCGTCATGATCCTGTCGGACGCCAGCCTTGCCACCGCGCAGCAACCCTTTGCCCGGCCAGAGTTTTCCGAAGATTGGCTGGCACCGCCGGTGAACCAGAGCGCGGTGCCGCTTGATGCCAAACCCTATGACTGGGACCCGCGCACCGGCATTGCCACCCGGTTCATCCCCGGCCAGCCGAACGGCATGCACTGCCTGACCGGGCTTGCGCATGACCGTGGCAGCCATGTCGCCTACGACCCCGAGATCAACGAAGAGGGCCTTCTGAACCGCTCGCGCAAGCTGGCGGCGCTGCAAACCACGCTGCGGCTGCCGCCGCTTTGCGGTGGCGACAGTGGCGAAATGCTGCTTCTGGGTTGGGGCGGCACTCTGGGTGCAATCGAAGAGGCGGTCGGCATTCTGCGCGCCGAAGGGCTGGCGGTTTCGTCGCTGCACCTGAAGTTTCTGCAACCGATGGCCTCGGGCATTGGCGAGGTGATGAAGCGATTCACGCATGTGATGAGCATCGAAAACAACTGGAACGACCCGCTTTCAGACCCGCTCATCACCCCCGAAAACCGCCGCTATTCGCACCTCGCGCTGTTGTTGCGTTCGCGTTACCTCGTTGACATCGACTGCTGGGGCAACGCGCGCGGACAACCGCTGAAACCCGCCGCCATCGTCGCCGCGGTGCGCGCGAAACTTGGAAAGGAATGATCCGATGACCGAGAACCTTTCCCAATGCATGATGCGCATGGTCGAAACCGATTATGTGCTGTCGGATTATCAAAGCGACATCGCGCCGCGCTGGTGCGTGGGTTGCGGCGATACCGCCATTCTGACCGCCATGCAGCGGCTTTGCCGTGATGAGCAACTGGCACCCGAAAAGACCGTCTGCGTGTCGGGTATCGGCTGCTCCAGTCGGCTGCCGCATTACATGAACGCCTACGGCTTTCACGGCATCCACGGCCGCGCCCTGCCGATTGCCGAGGGGGTCAAGATCCGCCGCCCCGATCTGAACGTGTTCGTCACCACGGGCGATGGCGATTGTTGCAGCATCGGCGCCGCGCACTGGATTCACGCAATCCGCTACAACATGAACATGACCGTGCTGTTGCACGACAACCAGATTTATGGGCTGACAAAAAAGCAGGCCTCGCCGACCTCGCCGATCGGCCAGAAAAGCAACACCACGCCGTTCGGTTCGGTGCTCTTGCCGCTCAATCCGCTCACGGTCACGCTTGGCGTCGCCAACGTGTCGTTCGTGGCGCAAGCGGTCGACTGGATTCCCGATCTGCTCTACGACATCCTGAAAAAGGCCTACCACCACCGCGGCCTTTCCTTTGTGCGCATTCTGCAGCGCTGCCCCGAGTTCATGGACCACCGCTTTGATGATTTTGTGCGCGACCCATCGAAGATGCGCATCCTGACGCATGGCAACGGCCTGCGGTTAAGCCCCGAGGTTTCGCGCGTCTACAAGAATCAGGAAACCCACGATCCGCTCGATATGGGCCGCGCGTTGGCGATTGCGGCGATTGCCGACGAGATTCCGGTGGGTATTCTTTACAACGACCCCTCGGTGCCCTGTTATGATGACCTGCGCGCAGGCGAGCGGCCCTCGACCCCGGCGCTGGTCGAAACCGTGCTGCGCGAAGAGTTCGACAAGGTCACAATCTGGCCAGATGACGCCGAACCGGTGGCAGCGGAGTAAGCCCATGCAACACGCAAAAATCCCCGCCGCCACGCCCGAACACGCCCCAGTCGCGGCACTGCGCCCCGCGCTGTTTGCCCGCTACGGAGCGCTTGAAGACCTGCGCTACGATTACCCGCTGGTGCTGTTGGAAGATGCGAGGGGCGGCGCCGTATTCCGCCCGCTGATCCGCCTCATCGACGAAACGCTAAGCGCCGCCACCGCACCCGGCCCGCAAAGCGAAGCACAACGTCAGCAGGTGCTGCGGCTTGAGGCCAGCATGCGCCGCCGGGTGGCGGCTGGTGAAAGCGGGCGGCTTTCTGACCTCTGGCGCACGTCTGCCGCGGCACTTCTGGCTGCGCATGGCGAAGCGCCGTTCGGCCCGATGGACACCAACCTTGACCGCGCCCGCGAAAGGCTGCGGGGCGATGGCGCGGTGGTCGGCTGCGACGCGGCCACCCCCAAAGCCGTGCTGACCCATGTCTGGCGCGCCGTGCATGCCGACAAGGCGCTGACGTTTCGCAAAAAGGTCGATGGGCTGATCTTGCGACTTTCCGACATCCTCAAGGCCGATTTCATGAAATCGGACGAGGCGCACGGCCCCGAGGCGCTGAAAGCCGCCGTCGGCAATGCCGATGGCGCCGCGATCGACTTTGGCGCGCTGTCGGACATTCTGGCCCGCGCCCGCCCGGTAGACCGCCTGCCCGAAGACCGGGTGCAGCGCATCGGCTGGGCGCTTTCGGTGCTGAGCGGCCAGCGCTTTTATGGCCCGGTCCGTGGCTCCGAGCTTTTGCCCGGCCAGCCCGAGCCGCACCGCTACGTGTTCGAAAGCTGCGCCGAGGCGCTCGATGCCTACCGCAGGCGGTTGCCTGAGGTGGTCGAATTCGTGCGTGCGCTGACCACCGCCGAGCTGGAGGCCGATGGCAAATACCGCCCCGCACAGCACGACCCGGTGCTGGCGGCATTCGACGAAAGCGATCTGACCACCGATCAGATCACGCTGCTGCCGGCCGCGCTGGTGCTGCTGCGCGATGGCGACGATGACACCTCCGAAACCGTGCGTGCCTTCGAGGCGCTGGCCTCAAGCCTGCCGATCAAGGTGCTGATCCAGACCGACGACATTCTGGGCGCCACCTCGCCCGAGCCTTCGCGGCAGGCGTTTGGCGGTGGCTCGGCGCGGCTGGCGGCGATGGCGATGGGCACCAATACCGCCTTTGCGCTGCAAGCCAGTTCCGCGCATCTTTACCGCATGCGCGACGCGCTGGTGCGCGGCATGCGCTACGATGGGCCGGCGCTCTTTTGCATCTATTCGGGTGCCACCCCCACGGTCGAGGGCGTTGCCCCCTACCTGCTCGCGGCCGCCGCGACCGAATCGCGTGCCTTCCCGACCTTTTGTTACGACCCGTCGGCTGGCCCCGACTGGGCGCGGCGATTCGATCTTTCGACCAACCCGGCATTGGAGGCTGATTGGCCGACCTACACGCTTGACTACGAAGACGGCGACGGCCAGCGCCACAGCACGCAAACCGCCTTCAGCTACATTGATTTTGCCATGTGCGATGCGCGCTATGCCCGCTATTGCCAGCCAATCGCGAAAAGCGACTGGTCCGACAAGATGCTGCCTGCCGCCGACTGGCTAAAGCTGAGCCCGGCCGAGGCGGCGGCGCGGGTGCCCTATGTGCTGGGTATTGACGCCGACAACCGCCTTGGGCGCTGCGGCGTGGCCGAAAAGGTGGCCGAGGCGGCAACGCGGTTCCTTGACGCCTGGCGGCGCTTGCAGGAACGCGCAGGCATTCGCAATTCACACGCCGAGCGGCTTTTGGCCGCCGAGCGGGTGAAGTTCGAGGCCAG
>PHEV01000016.1 GCA_002843035.1 Actinobacteria bacterium HGW-Actinobacteria-5
TGGCATGCGCCGTGAACGTCCACAGCGACTCCCCTAGGCGATGGCGCGCAGCCAGAACCTCTAGCACCAGATGCTGCAACGGGGGCAGAGCGTCCAGTCTGGCGGCCGTCGTGATCTGCTCGTTCATCGCGCACCGCCCAGCGTGACCAGCGCGTACCCGACCACGTACCAGCAGGCGACGCAGAACAGCAGCAGGGCCAGAATCACGGTGAGGTTGACGGCCTTGCGGGTGACGGTTGCGTGCTCGGTTCTCCGCTCGCCGTGAAAGTCGGAGTTGCGACCCGTTGCGCCGGTCATGCCGCGACCACCCGTCCGTCACGCACCGTGTAGAACACGCCCGGCCTGATGCGGATGCCGTGCTTCTTGTGGCCCACCTGCGCGGTATGAACAGCCAGCAACTCGGCGCCGTCCCATTCGGCGAGAACCAGCCAACATCCGTCGGCACCCCTAGCTTGTGCCTCGGCACCGAGGGCGGCAGCGATGGAGTGCTTGCCCTCAACAGAGGCCGCCGAGTAGTCCCCGGTGGTAGCAGCCGCCGAGCGGTACCCGGTGGTAGCAGCCGCCGAGCCGTCCCCGGTGGTAGCAGCCGCCGAGCCGTCCCCGGTGCGTCCGGACTTCTCGGCACGTTCGAAGACGACAGCGAACTGCGCCTTCACCAAACCGACGACGCCTACCTTCACACCCACCGCGAGCCGCTTCGACGACACCTTCGAGTCACCACCACCGTGAACTGCATCCTCGTCCACCTCCACCTCGTGGTAGGCGCTGGTCGTCGGCGGGTAGTAGGTCAGGACGTCCAGTGGATCAGTGCAGGCGTGCATCCCGGTGCTGCACAGTTCGGCGCGCGGTTCGATGTATGTCTCGCCCTCGCGGTAGACCTTCTCCAGGCACTTCAGGGTGCCGTCCGGCTGGGGCGTGAAGCCCTTCCAAGCTTTCATTTGCTCTCTCCTTTTCGTTTAGGTGGCTGGCCTGACCCCCCGTCAGGCCAGCCGGGAATGCCGCCCTACTCAGCGCCCCCCGGTGCTGTGGCGGCGGGGATGAGGGGTTCGTCGAAGTCGCTCGCGCTGATGACGATCTCGGGCAGGAGCGCGGAGGCATCCACGCCGTCACGGCTGATGCTGGTGAACCACACGCCCATGTCGGCGACCTGCTGCGGACCCCACTGTCCCCGGGGCTTCCCGATCTTGGACTCCAGTCGCTCGACGCTCACGCCGATGCCCTTGAATGCCGCCAGCGCGTCCGTTATGCGCTTCTCGGTCGGTACTCCGTCGCCGTTCCTCAGCGTCTCGTGGCACAGGTTCTGTGCCTCCTCCACGAAGTCGGACGGGAGGACGGTGAAGATGGCTTCACGGACGGCGCGGGCGCCGATGTTCTGGTTGTTCAGGTAGATGTCGCCAAGGTCGGTCAGCAGCTCGCGGTTCTTGTTCTTCATGCGGGCGTGCGGTACTTGGAACGTGCGCGAGGAGCGGACATTGGTCTGCTGGTCCCAGGCGTAGGCCTGCACCTCAGACATGCCGGCGTCATCGTCGCGGGACAGCTCCCGCACTCCGTAGTCGATGTTCCCCCAGATGCGGGCCAACTCGCGGGCCAGATGCACCGACGGTCCGTTGCCCCGGTTGGGGACGGCGTAGAAGGCGCGCTCGGCCAACCTGAGCCGCCCGCAGGCCGACCTCATCTCGGCCCATGCCCGCTGCATGTCGCGGGGGAATTGGAGAGCGACAGTGACGGCCGCCTGAACTTCGGCGACGGCGCGCGACTGCTCCACCATCGTCATCTGCGTGACCCGCTTCTGCGGCGCCTGCGGCATGAAATGCTCAAGGTCGTTTCTGGGCATGCTCTACTCGCTTTCGAGGACTTCACGGATGAGCCAGGGGGCGAGTCGCGACGTGGCGACTCCTTCGTGATAGCCGGGCCAGCGGCCCGACTCCTGGCACTGGATGTAGGTCTGAATGGCGCGGTCGTTGAGGATCTCCCCGACCCGCATCGAGTCGGCGTCGAGCTGGATCACCTGCGGCAGGTAGGGCGGCTTCTTCTCCTGCACGACGAACACGAACGCGGTCCGCTCGTCGGCGTAACCCACGGCCCGCAGTCCGCGGAGATACCAGTCCGCGGACTGGGCGTAGCCGTAATCGGTCGCCGAAGTGCGGCCGAAGTCTGCCGGGTTCGCGGTGTAGGCGCTCTTCAGATCGGGGATGATCAGACGTCCCTTGCGCTGGTTCGGCAGCCAGTCGACCCGGCCCCTCCCCCAGACGCCTTCGAGGTCGCGCCAGAAGAACGACTGCTCGGACTTCCCGTTGCTCAGCGCAGCCTTTGCGATCGGATCGGCGTGCAGCACCTTCACCATCTCGCGCACCTCGGCGAGACGTTCCGAGAGGATCGGGGTTCGGCCCACCTTGCGTGCCCAGTCGCGCTCGTCCTGCGCGGCCTTGGTGCGCCACGAGTCGGCCTTCACCTCGACGATATCGGGGCCTTCTCCGAGCGCGAGCGTGTGGTAGACCTGCCCGATGTCCATCCCCTCAGTGACCTCGCGGTCAATCGGGTTGTCGGTGTTCCATCGAAACTTCGCCGGACAGGACGGCGGAGTCAGCCACTTCAACTGCGTCGACGACAGCGAGCCGGCCGGCACGGGGTCGGCGTGGTAGTCGCCGTGGCTGATCCGGTCGTAGATGCCAGGTTCGAGGATCGCCCTACGTAAGCTCTTGACCTGCACGCCGACCCACGAGTTCTGCTGCCTGACGAGAATGTCGTCCAGCCAGAGTTCTCCGGCCGCGTTCTGGGTCAGCACGCCGGTGCGGACGACATCGAACGCCGTCGTGATCGTCACGGCCTCGCCGGCCCTCAGTGCGTCGACGTGAGCCCATCTCTCACCGCTGCTGTGGCTCATGACCACGCCGCCGTATCGAGTGCGCTCTGCGCCTCGCAGATTGGGTCCGAGCATTGATGGATAGATCCTCGGTGCGTGAGGCGATGGCGGTCGTTGATCGCAGCGACCAGCACCTCAGCCAGCCGTTCGAAGGTTTCCTGTCGGCTCTCGGCTCGCGGCCTGAGATCGGTCACCTTGGTCGCATGGGTAGCCATCACTTCACGGCTCATCGCGTCCACCACCCGACGACCAGAGTGAGCGGCACGACGCCAGTGAGTGCTGCGACGAGGTCATGGCTGCCGGGCGTGAGGCTCAGCAGCGACAGGACGGCGGCGAGGGCAGCGGTCAGGATCAGCGCGCGAATCATCGGATGACCTCGATGCGATCTGATGCGAAGACCGCAAGTAGCATCGGCTTCGTTGGCTGCTTGGATGGGCTGCGAAGCGTGAAGGTGAATCGGAGCCACGGGTTGGGGTAGCGGGGGAGCATGAGGAACCCCTCAGCGCCACTGAACCCTTCGCCCGTCACTCGCACCCGGCAGCCATGGTTCGGAGGCTTCACAGCAGGCCCGCCTCTCGGGCAGCAGAGAGGGCGGCGCGGATGTTCCCTCGATAGGTCTCAGAGGCGGGCGTAAATGGCCAGCGGGATTCCGAGCAGCCATCGTCTAGGTACGCCGCCCGCGCCATGACCTCGATCAGTTCGGCGTCAGGGTCGGGGCGCTGGACGTTTAGCGGAAGGTCTTCCGGGAACCAGCCGCCGCCGAGTTCCCATGGGACGTAGATGTGATTCACTCGTCCACTCACGTGACGTCCATACGGTGCGCCGGTGAGCGTCACGGGCTGTCCGCCGAAGTCGATCACGTCGTCCCGCTTGAGGTCGCGGGCGAGGATTGTGGTCACTTCGCACCCCGCAGTCCCGCCATCTGCGCGTCCACGAGGGCGACCATTGCGCGGCCTGCCATCTCGACCTCGCCCAGCGCAAGGCCTGAGTCGAGTGAGAAGCGGGCGATGATGAGATCCAGGGCAGTCATGCTGCGACCTCATCCTCAGCGGTGAGCGTCACCCACGAGTTGAGCATGTGATCCCGGTCCTCGGCGGGAACCTTGATCGGCATGATGACGATGGCCCAGTCGTCGGAGAAGAACGCGACAGGGTGAGTCCCATATCCGACGGTGCGCGTCAGCATCGTCACCGTCTCACCCTTGAAGTTCGGGAGGCGTCGCAGGTAGGCCGGGTTGAAGGAAGGGCAGGCGGATGCTTCGTCCCAGCCCGTGCCGGAGGTCAGGTGGTCGATCTTCGGGAACTCGCCGTCCGGGAACCGGTACGTCGCCGTCAGGCTTGGAACGTCCCGCAGGTCGGCTTGCGCGGTCTCGACCGTGAGGGACTCGTCGCCCACGGTCAGCTTCAGCGCGACAGAGCGGCACGGACGGAAGGTGCTCAGGATGTGCTTCAGGTCTGACAGTCGGAGGTTGAACCTGAGTTCATCAGGGGCCTCTGCCTTCGATCTGGCGCGTGCGATCGTGAACCGATCCGTGGTCACGGCCTCGAATCGCCCCTCGAATCCGCGAAAGTTCACGTAGGTGAACACCGGCAGCAGATCATCCCTGCCGCAGCAGGGTCCGACGATGGTGGCGAGCCTCGACAGGTCGTCGTAGCTGATGGTGATAGTGGTCATGCTGCGTCTCTCCTTTGGTTGGGTCCGGAGCCCCCGCGCCCCCCGGATGAGGGGGCTCCGGTACCGCGCTGCCTCGGGTGGAGCGCGGCCGATGGTTGGGGTCTTAGGCGGTGCGCTGGACGGTGTGGGCGCGCACGTACTCGTCGATGGCTGAGACGGGGATGCGGTACCTGGCCTGCCCCTTCTCGCCGAAGGTGACCATGTGCCGGATCTTGTGGCCGGCGCAGAGGATGCGGACAGTCGCTGCGGTGGTCTTGCCGCCGAGCAGCGGTGCAGCCTCTGCGGGAGTGAGGAGGGGCTCGGTCATCAGGACGCCTCCACCATCGCCTCAGTGCCACCGAGCAGGCGGTAGAGCTTCTGCACGCCCTTCGCGGTGATGCGCACGGTCGGTGCCGGGAGCACGTCCACGCCGCGCTTCGAGTCCCAGTAGGGCCGGTTCGTCTTCAGCGTGACGAGACCGGACTCGACCTTGTCCTGATACGGATGCCACTCGCCGTTGCGCTGATAGAGCCAGCCGTGCTTGCCCATGTAGCGGAACAGGGTGTTCTGCCCGATCTGGATCGCTGGGTCGCGGCTCAGCATCTTCGCGGCGTCGGCTACCGAGTAGTCCCCCGTTGCTTCGACCAGGGACGCCCACGCCGATGCGGCAGGCTCAAGCTCGCGGATGCGAACCTTCGCCAACTCGGTCGCCTCGACCTGCGCGGCCAACTCCCGGAGCGCGCTCGCGTAGTCCTTCGGCAACGCCTTCTGGACGCCGTAGCTGCCGGTCTTCCGGATGCTCGGGATGACGTCGTGAGTAACCCAGCGCTTGAACGGCTTCGCCTCAGCCTTGCGACTGCGGAGGATCAGCGAGTAGAGGCCAGCCTCGGAGACGATGGCCATCGACTGAGGCGCCGAGGGGGTCTCCACAGTATGGACACCCCTCTCGTCATCATCGAGAAGAGCCAGCGACGAGTGGACGTTGCCCATGTCGAGAATCGCAGCCACGTCGACGGCGACGAACCACGGCTCGCTGTCGATGACGACCGTCCGGAGTTCGCGCGCCTCTGCGTAGCGGAAGGGGATGACCTCGGCGCTCATGCTGCGCTCGCCTCAACCCGGTCTGGGAAGATCAGGTTCAGCGCGTCGACACCCAGCACTGACGCGGCGGTGTCTACGTCTTCGAGTCCCCACGGACGCTGTCCGTCGAGCATCTCCAGCGCCCTCTTGTAGGGCAAGCACGCCTTCTCAGCGAAGGTCTTGCGGGAGATGGACTGGCGGCCAAGCTCTGCGCGAACCTCGCGCGCTACGGTCTGAGAGAGCATCTGAGTTCCTTTCGCTGTCACCGAATCGGTGACACTGGTCATACTGTCACCACTTTGGTGACGGCGCAAGTAGGTGGACAGGATTTTGGGAGGTGTCACCGTTCCGGTGACTAATGAGCTAGCATCGGTGACATGGGATGGACGAGAGAAACCGCCAAGGCGCTAGATGCGCTGATGAAGGAGAAGGGCATCTCCTACCGCGACCTTGACGGGTTGAGGGGGCACACCTACAACTACTGGTGGCAGCGCATCGGCAAGGACGATGGGCCGACGCTTTCCTTGGAGGACATCGAGGCGATCTGCGAGAGGCTGAATGAAGACCCCCGCTCGCTCATCACCAAAGCACGGCCCAAGTAGGTGATACGGCCCCGACTCACCCCGAGTCGGGGCCGTGCTCTGCCTATGAGCATCATCACCCACTCCCCCACCCCCCACCGATTGGCGGTCCGGCTAGGGGGTAAGAGCCATCCTGCACCTATTGGTCGGACCTTCGCAGCCGATCGTGCGGAAATCCCCACGGCCGACACGAGCGAGGACTAGCGTTCACAGCATCACACACCCCAGGGGGGAATCATGACCCAACAGCCCTACCAGCCACCGCAACCACCCGTGCCGCCAGCACCCGTTGCGAAGAAGCCCAACCCTCTTACTTCGAAGCCGGTGATCGGAATCGCCGCCCTCATCGTGGGGCTCATCCTCGGCACGGTCGTCGGCGGAGGTTCGGGCAAGACAGCAACATCAGTCGCAGGAGCGGCCCCGACGGTTACCGTAACGGCCACTGAGACGGCGACCTATGAGGCTACCGACGGAAGCACCGACGACGGCACCGACGGCAGTTCGACGGGGTCGATCTCCAAGGGCGATTTCGCGATCAAGCTGAAGATCACCGCCAAGCAGTGCTTCGGCTCCGCAGGCTGCAACGTCACCACGAAGGCCACGGTGTCCTACGTTGGATCTGGGAGCGTGTCCGACCTGCCCAGCTCCATCACCATCACCTACAAGATCAAGGGCGCGGAAGACCCCTACACGGCCACGATCGAGATGGAGGATGGCGAGTACAGCCCGGACATCGCGAACATCGGCACGAAGCGGTCATCAGACAAGCTCACCGCGGTCATCACCGACGTCGAATCGAGCTAAGTCAGGCGTAGACTCCTTACCAGACGGAAGGGGTCGCGATGGCCGTGACGGACCTGTGGGTGAAGCGGGACGGCACGCCCTCGAAGCGCTACGGCGTGGGCCTGCGCTACCGGGTGAGCCTGCCGGGCCATCCGTCGCAGGCCTTCCGCGTCAAGGCCGCTGCGAAGGCGCATGAGGCGAAGCTGCTGACCCAGGGGCCGACGAAGCCCGCCGCGGAGACGTCGGTGGGCGAGCTGCTGCCGAAGTGGCTGGCGGGCAAGGGCTACCTCTCCCCCGGCGCGCACAGCGTGGTCGTGGCCGGTGCGGCTCGGGTGCGGGATCGCTGGGGCGGGGTCATGGTGGACCAGGTCTTCAGCCACGAGGTGCAGGAGTGGATCAGCGGCATCACCGTGGAGCGCGACGGGGAGCGCGTCCCGGCCTCGCGGGACACCATGAGCAAGACGCTCGGGGCGCTACGGGGGACGTTGGACATCGCCGTGACGCTCGGGCTGATCGACTCGAACCCGTGCGTGGGCGTGAAGCTGAAGCGGGCCGAGCGCCGGGACGCGCGGTTCCTGTCGGTCAAGGAGGTGCGGACGCTGGCCGGGAAGGCTGACGGCGACGGCAGGCCGATGGTCTGGCTGCTGGCGACGACCGGCGTCCGGGTTGGCGAGTGCTGCCGGCTCGACGTGGGCGACATCGACGCCAAGCGCCGGCGGCTGCGGGTCCGGAAGTCGAAGAACGGCGAAGCCCGGGACGTGCCCATCCCGGCCTCGGTGCTGGCGATGCTCGACCTGTCCCGGGAGAAGGGCTCCCCGCTGTTCGCCTCGAAGCTCGGTAAGCGGGTGGAGGTGCGCAACTGGCGGCGGCGGGTGTTCGCTCCGGCCGCTGAGGCTGCGGGGTTCACCGACCTCCACGTGCACGACCTGCGCCACACCGCGGCGTCGCTGATGATCAGATCGGGAGCCACCCCCAAGGACGTCCAGAAGGCGCTGGGCCACAAGAGCGCGAGCATGACCCTCGACCTCTACGCCGGGTGGTGGGATGACGCTCTCGACGGCGTCTCGAACCGCATGGAGAAGCTGCTCGACTGACGGCGTGTCGCGCGTACGCCTGTGCGATTCCGGTACAGATCCAGTAAGGACCGTTCGACGCTGCCCGAGAGGCCCTCCTAGTCAGCGAATCTTTACCGCGTAAACTCTCCTCCGGCTACCAGACGCTACTCTATGGCTCCGTAAGGCACCTTGCAGGGACATGCGAAACGGCCCCGACTAGGGGTCTCAGTGGTGAAACCGCTAGTCGGGGCCGGGTGGGCGCAGACGGGCTCGAACCGCCGACCCCCTCCTTGTAAGGGAGGTGCTCTGACCAACTGAGCTATGCGCCCCGGGGGAACATCCTAGAGGCACAGTCCGCTGCGGCGTCCCCCGGTGGCACACCGACACGGTCGTGTCCGCCCCGTGGGGATCGTGTTCGTCCCCCTGCCTGCGCAAGGCGCCGGCCGCGACGCACTCGACCCGTGACCGAGGTCAGGCGGTGAGGCGGTCCCGCAACGTCGCCACCGTCGCCCCGGACAGCCCCAATCCCTTGGTCAGGTAGCCGTCCAGGCCCCCGTAGCGGCGGTCCATCTCGGACAGGCCCGCGTTCAGGTAGCTCGCCTTCACCTCGACCGTGGCCCGCTTGATCCGGGCGGCAGTCAGGCCGCTCGAGGCCAGCGTCGACTGGTAGGAGCTCTTGATCACGTCCGCGTTGTAGGTGTTGGACTTCAGGTACTCGGCCATCACCTGGTTCCGGTCGGCGCCCGCGACCATCTGGAGCAGGGCCGAGATCCAGCCGGTGCGGTCCTTGCCCGCCGTGCAGTGCACCAGTACCGGGCTCTTCGCGCGCGCGATCAGCGTCAGTGCCTCGCCAACCTTCGCGCGTTGCGCGGACACGGAGACGAAGTGGACATTCATGTCACGCATGTACGTCTCGGCTGCGGCCACCGAGCGGAGATGCACCGCGGGGGTCGAGGCCACGGCGTAGAGGTTCACCAGCTTGTGGGTCGCGCCGCGGATCACCGGGTCCGGCGTGTGCGCCGACACGGTGTCGGTACGCAGGTCGATGACCAGGCCGATCCCGGACCTGCCCAGCCTGGCCACATCGGCGCGGGACGCCGTCGCAAGTTGGGCCGACCGGTACACCACCCCCGTGGCCATCTGCCCACCGTCCGGCAGCGCCAGCCCCGCCCCGGCAACGTCGCGGAAGTTGCGGACCGACGTCACCGTGAGCGCAGGCGCGGTGCTCGGCTCCGCCGCCGGTGTCGCCTGACGGGTCGTCGCGGACAGAGGCGGCGTGGCCGAGTGCGTCGGAGTCGGGGTCACCGTCCCGGCCGGCGCGGTCGGTGCCGGCGCGGTGACCGCGTCGGTCGTGCAGCCGACCGTCAGCAGGCCGCCCGCGACGACGCTTGCCAGCGCGGCGGCAGCCTTCGTCCGCGGCGGACGGCTAACGACGACCTGCCTTGGGCCGCACCAGCTTGTGCGCCTCCCACTCGCGCGACACCGACACGGTGTTGGCGAGCGCGAGACCGGCGGTCAGAGCAGCCTCGGTGAGGTCTGCAGGATCGACATAGCCGTCCCGCCCGATCTTCGGGGTGAACAACCAGATGTGCCCGTGGCCGGTCAGGTCGGTCAGCGCATCCACGAGGCCGTCGCCGAGATCACCGTCCTCGTCCCGCCACCACAGCAAGACCACGTCAACCGCCTCGATGGCGTCGTAGACGAAGTCGTCACCGAGTGCGTCGAGGATCGCGTCGCGCACGCCCTCGTCGACATCGCTGTCCCAACCGAGTTCCTGGACGGCCTGTCCCTGGGTGATGCCCAGTGCGGCCACGATCGACGAAATGGGCGTCGACTCGGGCGCGGTACCCACGCGCTTCTCCCCGCTCTCTCTCGCTGCCTGGCAGATCAGGCCTTCAGCCTGCCAGAAAGCCCGCGTGGATCAAAGGGGAGACGTGGATGCCGCTCAGGCGTCACCACCCACCGCCCCGGAGGCGCCCGCGGTCACGTCGAGGATCTGGTACCGCTCCGCAGCCTGGCTGGGCAGCGCCGGGTCGATCTGCCCCGACGCCGCGAGCATCTGCAACGTCCGCACCGCGATCGACGGCCCATCGATGTGGAAGAAGCGCCGTGCGGCCGCCCGCGTGTCGGAGAAGCCGAATCCGTCGGCGCCGAGTGAGGAGAACTCGCCCGGCACCCAGTTGGCGATCTGATCCTGCACCTGCCGCATGTAGTCCGACACCGCGACGACCGGGCCGGGACGGCCCTGCAGCTTCTGGGTCACCCACGGCACCGGGTTGCCCTCGCCGGGGTGCAGGAACCTCTGCTCGTCGCAGGCGAGCCCGTCACGGCGCAGCTCGGTCCAGCTGGTCACGCTCCACACGTCGGCGACCACGCCGAAGTCGCGCTTGAGCAGTTCCTGTGCCTCCAGTGCCCAGGGCACCCCGACGCCGGAGGCGAGGAGCTGTGCGCGCCGGGCATCCTCGCCGACCCCGTCGAAGCTGCCCTCCGAGAGCAGGTACATGCCCTTGAGGATGCCCTCGACGTCGACGTTCTCCGGCTCCGCCGGCTGCGGGAACGGCTCGTTGTAGACCGTCAGGTAGTAGAACACGTCCTCCGGGTGCTCGCCGTACATCCGGCGCAGACCGTCGGAGACGATGTGCGCGATCTCGTACCCGTAGGCGGGGTCGTAGGAGATCACCGCCGGGTTGGTGGCGGCGATCATCGGGCTGTGCCCGTCCATGTGCTGGGTGCCCTCGCCGGTCAGCGTCGTGCGTCCAGCGGTCGCCCCGATCAGGAACCCCCGCGCCAGTTGGTCGGCCGCGGCCCAGAACGCATCCGCGGTGCGCTGGAAGCCGAACATCGAGTAGAACACGTAGATTGGCACCATCGGCAGGCCGTGGGTGGCGTAGGAGGAGCCGACGGCCTGGAACGCGGCCGCCGATCCGGCCTCGTTGATGCCGGTGTGCAGGATCTGCCCCGTCGGAGACTCGCGGTAGGCCAGCATCAGCTCGTGGTCGACCGGGGTGTAGTTCTGCCCGTGCGTCGAGTAGATCTTGATGGTCGGGAAGAACGAGTCCATGCCGAACGTGCGGGCCTCGTCGGGGATGATCGGCACCACGTGGGGAGCAAACTCCTTGTCGCGCATCAGGTCCTTGAGCAGCCGGACGAAGGCCATGGTGGTGGCCACCGGCTGGTTGCCGGACCCCTTCTTCACCCCGTCGTAGGCCTTGGCATCGGGCAGCTTGAGCGGCGCCGGGCGGTTGCGCCGTTCGGGCACCGAGCCGCCGAGGATCCGGCGGCGTTCCATCACGTAGCGGATCCGCTCGTCGTCGGGACCCGGGTTCATGTACGGCGGCTGGTAGGGGTTCTCCTCCAGCACCGCGTCGGTGATCGGCATGTCGAGCCGGTCGCGGAACTGCTTGAGGTCATCCAGCGCCAGCTTCTTCATCTGGTGGGTGGCGTTACGGCCAGCGAAGTGGCTGCCCAGGAAGTAGCCCTTGATCGTGTGGGCGAGGATGACCGTCGGGGCACCCTGGAACTCGCTGGCCGCCTTGTAGGCCGCGTAGACCTTGTGATAGTCGTGCCCGCCGCGGGTGAGCTTCCAGATCCGGTCGTCCGACCAGTCCTCCACCATCTTCGCCGTGCGGGGGTCGCGACCGAAGAAGTTCTTCCGCACGTAGGCGCCGTCGTTCGCCTTGAATGTCTGGTAGTCGCCGTCCGGGGTGGAGTTCATCACGTTCAACAGCGCGCCGTCGCGGTCGGCCGCGAGCAGCGGGTCCCAGCCGCGTCCCCAGACCACCTTGATCACGTTCCAGCCGGCACCGCGGAAGAAGCTCTCCAGCTCCTGCATGATCTTCCCGTTGCCGCGCACCGGCCCGTCCAGGCGCTGCAGGTTGCAGTTCACCACGAAGGTGAGGTTGTCCAGACCGTCGTAGGCGGCCAGCTGCAGGGCACCGCGGCTCTCCACCTCGTCCATCTCGCCGTCACCGAGGAACGCCCAGACCCGCTGCTGGGAGGTGTCCTTGAGACCGCGGTTGTGCAGGTACTTGTTGAACTGCGCCTGGTAGATCGCCGCGATCGGGCCCAGCCCCATCGAGACGGTCGGGAACTCCCAGAAGTCCGGCATCTGGCGCGGGTGGGGGTAGGACGGCAGCGCACGGATGCGTCCGTCGACGATGTGGCTCTTCTCCTGCCGGAACCCGTTCAGGTCGTTCTCGTCGAGGCGGCCCTCAAGGAAGGCGCGGGCGTACATGCCGGGGCTCGCATGGCCCTGGAAGAAGACCTGGTCGCCGCCGCCGGGGTGGTCCTTGCCGCGGAAGAAGTGGTTGAAGCCCACCTCGTACAGCGTCGCCGAGGACGCGTAGGACGAGATGTGGCCGCCGACACCGACACCGGGTCGCTGCGCCCGGTGCACCATGATCGCGGCGTTCCAGCGGAGCAGCCGGCGGAACTTCCGCTCGAGGTCGACGTCACCGGGATACCAGGGCTCCTGCTCGGCCGGGATCGTGTTCACGTAGTCGGTGGCAGTCAACGACGGCAGACCCAGGTGCTGGTCGCGGGCGCGCTCCAGCAGGCGAAGCATGATGTAGCGGGCACGGTTGCGCCCATCGCCATCGATCATCATGTCCAGGGACTCGAGCCATTCCGCGGTCTCTTCGGAGTCGATGTCGGGAAGGTTGGTCGGGAGACCGTTCAGGATCGGGCCGACGGAGTCGCGAGCTGCCACTGTTGGTGCCTTTCGGACGGGTATCCGCACAAGGTCGTTGCGCAAGGCTGACCTTACCCGGCCCCCGCAGGACGGGCGCCAGCCGGTGCCCACATTCAGCGGCGAGCGTGCGTCCAGGCCAGCAGTTCTGCGGTCGTCCAGGTGTTCACCACCCGCTCGGCCGGGATCCCTGCGGCGGCGGCACGCGCCGCACCGTAGGCCGGGAAGTCGAGCTGGCCGGGAGCATGGGCATCGGAGTCGATCGCGAACACGCACCCGGTCTCCATCGCCAGTGCGAGCAGGTCGTCGGGCGGGTCCGCGCGTTCCGGCCGGGAGTTGATCTCGACCGCGACCCCGAACTGGCGGCAGGCCTCGAACACCACCTCGGCGTCGAAGCTGCTCTGCGACCGCGTCCCCCGGCCGCCGGCGATCAGGCGTCCCGTGCAGTGGCCGAGGATGTTCGTGTACGGGTTGGCGATCGCTGCGACCATGCGGTGAGTCATCGGCTCCGATTCCATCCGCAGCTCGGAGTGCACGCTGGCGACCACGACATCGAGCCGGTCGAGCAGCGCGGGCACCTGGTCGAGCCTTCCGTCGGGGAGGATGTCCACCTCGATCCCCGGCAGGAGGCGGACGCCTTCGTCCCGGTTCAGTTGGGCGAGGCGATCCACCTGCGCGCCCAGTCGTTCCGCGCTGAGCCCGTTGGCCACCGTGAGCCGTGGCGAATGGTCGGTGATGGCCAGGTACTCGTAGCCGAGTGCCGCCGCAGCCTCTCGCGACCGCTCGAGCGGCGCGGTTCCGTCCGAGGCATCAGTGTGGGTGTGCAGGTCGCCCCGCAGCGACGCGTGCAGCGCCTCGCCGCCTACGGCCAGCGGCTTCGCCTCCCCGCGTAGCTTCGCGAGCCGGTTCGGGACGCCTCCGGCGAGCGCCTGTGCCACCACGGCGGCAGTGGTCTCCCCCAGTCCCGCCAGTTCCCGCCAGGTCCCGGACGCGGCCCGCTGCCCGAACTCCTCCGCGGACAGCCCGGCGACCACGTCGGCAGCCACCCGGAACGCACGCACCCGGTGCCCGTCCGCCTGCACCCGTTCCATCAGGTAGGCGATCTCGCGGAGGGCTGCGACCGGATCGGCGGACGTCACCGGCCCAGCCTAGGCGCGAAGGCCCCGGAGGCCTCCCGGTTCAGCGACGGGTCAGGGTGAGGGTGAGCACCGGCGGATCGGCCGACTGCGCCAGAGTCGTCCCCGGCGACAAGGTGAACACGGTCGCGGTGGCCCAGCTCGAGCCCGGGGCCGAGTCGGCCCAGGCCGTGCGGTATCCCGCCCGGCTCGCCCGCACCTTCACCTGCCGGGACTCCCCGGTCCACAGCCCGGTGAGGGTGTACCTGCCGTCGGCTCTCGTGCGGGTCGAGGCGATCGCCTTGCGGGTGACGGCGTCGAAGACCGTCACTTTCGCCCGGGCCACCGGACGGGTCGCGCTGCGCACGGTTCCGGTGATGGTGGCCGCGGCGAAGACCCGGATCGTGCCCACGTCCACGGTCTCCTCGCTGGCAACCTGGTACACCTCGCCAGTGAGCCGGGTGGGTTGGTCCGGCGCCCAGCTGGTGGTGTCCCACGCCGGCACCGCTGCGCGGACCTGCACCGGTCCGGCCGGCAACCTTCCGATCCGGAACTCGCCGCGCGCGTCGGTGTCCGCCCGGCCCAGCACCGTTCCGGTGACGGTCGAGACAACGCTCACGTGCACGCCGCCCAGCGGGTCATCCCAGCCTGCCAGCGGGTCGTTGTTGAAACCCATCACCCGGCCGGTCAGCACCCCTTCGGGAACGAGCTCGAAGACCGCAGCGCCGTCAGACCAGTTCGGCCCCAGCACCTGACCGGCCCTGAGCGTCACCGGCCCCCACCACGAGTCGAGGAAGCCCTCCGCCCGCACCCGCACCCGGATCCGTCCCGGCTGCAGCCCGTCGAGCTCGAACGATCCGTCCGGCGGCACCGTGACCGTCCGGATCGTACGACCCGTGCGGGCGTTGAACACCGTCACCTCCGAGGACTGCGAGATCGGGTCCATGTGCCAAAGGATGTAGCCGTAGACCGTCGCGGTGGAGTACACCCGGACCACACCGACGTCGGTCTCTGCGCCGGCCTGGACGTCAAACCTCACCACCTCCCCCGGCGGGCTGTTCGGGGCGTACGCCGCAGCGAGCCCGGCGGCCTTCACCCGCACGGTGACCTGCCCTGCGGGCAGCATCCCGACCCGGAACGTGCCCCGCCTGGTCGTCACCGCCGAGCCGAGCCGCTCACCGGTCGTGGCAGAGGTCACCACGACTCGCGCACCGGCGACCGGCCGCGCGTTCGGGGAGGACGGGTTCGCGAGCCGGACAACCGTGCCGGTGACCACCCCCTCGGGGGTGATGTCGAGATAGAGCCGCATCGGATCCCAGGACTGCTGCAGCGTCTCGCCAGGAGCGAGCGGGTACACCGTGGCGCTCGCCCTCGAGTGCGCACCGTCGGCCCAACTCTCCAGATAGCCGGGCTTCGTCGCCCGGACCTGCACCGGGATGGCGGGCAGCCCCGTCACCATGTAGTAACCGGACCCGTCGGTCATGACGGAACCAAGCTTCGCTCCGGTGTCGGCGCTGAACACCGTCACCCTGGCGAAACCGATCGGATCCATGCCCGAGAGCACCTGGCCCTGCACCGCCGCTGGCGCCCCTGCGGCTGCCGTTGCCGGGACCGCTCCCGGAAGACCGAGCACCAGGGCGAGCGTGCACACGAGCACAGCTACGATGCGGCTGGTACGCATCGCCGTACCTTCTTCCCCCAGCCGCCACACGCCGGCCCTCGACGCGCTGGCCGAGCGATTCCACGCTACGCCGACGCAGGCCGCTCCGCAGGCGCGAGAGCGAGTCGGCCCGCGCCGGCAGCACGCTCGCCGCGGACCGTGCAGCACCTAGGATGCGGCCATGGGCCAGAGCACCGAAGCCGACCAGTCCTGGTGGCCGTCGCGCGCGGCCCGCGTCGAGATCTCCCGACAGCTGGCCGGGATGGCGGCAGGGCTCACCACCGACGCCCTGGCGCGGATCGCTGACGAGCACCGCTGGTTCTCCGAACTGGACGCCGAGCACCGCTCCTGGATCACGCTCGTCGCGCGCTCCGGCATCGACGGTTTCGTGCGGTGGTTCGCCGCAGGCGGCGAGGACGTCGACCCGGGCTCGGTGTTCGATGCCGCACCCCGCGCCCTGACCCGGCGGATCACGCTCAACCAGACCGTCGACCTCGTCCGCACCACGATCGAGACCGTCGAGCACCGGATCGCATCGCTGCCGAAGGACGAACAGCTACCCCTGCGGATCGCGATCCTGCGCTACTCCCGCGAGATCGCCTTCGCGTCCGCCCAGATCTACGCGCGCGCAGCCGAGGCCCGCGGCGCGTGGGACGCCCGGCTCGAAGCCCTGGTAGTGGACGCCGTCATTCGCGGCGAGGCGGACGAGTCCGTCGTCTCCCGCGCGTCCACGCTCGGCTGGGCGTCGCCGCCGGCGCTCGCGGTCGTGATCGGTGCCGCACCGTCCGATCCCGGGCGTGCCGTCGAGACGATCCGCCAGATCGCTGCCCGGCACTCGCTCGACCTGCTGGCCGCACCCCAGGGCGATCGCCTCGTGCTGGTCGTCGGCGGACGCCTGGCCGGCCGCGACGCGCTCGTCCGGCAGGTCGCCGACCTCACCGGGGAATTCGGCGACGGCCAGGTCGTGGTCGGACCGATCGTCGCCGATCTCGCCGAGGCAGCTCGCAGCGCGCGGGCCGCCCTCTCCGGCATGCGCGCCGCCCGGGCCTGGCCGGACGCGCCCCGCCCGGTCGCTGCGGAGGACCTGCTGCCCGAGCGGGCCCTCTCCGGCGACGGGCACGCCCGCCGCACGCTGGCCAACGACCTTTACCGGCCGATCGTGGATGCGGGAAGGGACCTCGCCGACACCCTCGCCGCCTTCTTCGAGTCTGGTGGTTCGATCGAGGCCACAGCCCGTGCCCAGTACGTACACCCGAACACGGTCCGCTACCGCCTGCGGCGGATCCATGAACTCACCGGCTACTCTCCGCTCGATCCCCGCGGCGGTTACGCCCTGCGGCTCGCGCTCACCCTCGGGCGGCTGCTGGACTGAGCGTCCGCAGCGCCAGCCGTTCGATGACCTGCCGGGGGTACCGTGTAGCCCTCGCGGCCCGAATCACGACGGAGGTGCCATGGCCAGGAAGCTGTACCGGGGGTCGATCATCGACGTGACGTTCGACGGAGCGGTCTGCCAGCACGCCGCCGAGTGTGTGCGCGGAATGCCGACGGTGTTCGACACGACGAAGCGACCATGGATCGACCCGATGCAGGCAGACACCGCAGAGGGCGCCGCGCAGTTGCGCGAGGTCGTGGGGCGTTGCCCGTCCGGCGCCCTGCTGATCGGGGAACACGAGGAGCACCGATGAACGGCATCGAACTGAGCGACAACACCGCCGCGCGGAGGTTCGAGGCGCACATCGACGGCGTCCTGGCCGGATTCGCCGAGTACCAGCTCACCGACGAATTGGTCGTCTTCACACACACCGAGGTGGAGCCGGCCTTCGAAGGACGCGGCATCGGATCGGCGATCGCGCGGTTCGCGCTCGACCAGGTTCGCGGCACCTCCACCCGCAAGGCACTCGCCGTCTGCCCGTTCATCAAGGGGTGGATCGAAAAGCATCCCGAGTACCTGGAGATCACCTACGGCGCGCGGCCCTCCCGCGCAGATTGACTGCCGAGACGCCGAACTGAACAACCGGGACCCACGGATCACGGTGCCGCTTCGGCATGTCGTTGTAGGTTTCCTACAAAGTCGGCCGCTGGAAATTCGTCGCGGATGACCCCGGCGCGTGAACGGAATTTCGACAGAGTGGAGACGTGCTCGCAATCGTCGCGCCCGGGCAGGGCGCCCAGGCTCCTGGATTCCTCTCCGCGTGGCTCGCAGAGCCCACCTTCGCCGATCGACTGAACTGGCTCGGTGCGGTGACCGGCCTCGATCTCGCCCACTACGGGACGAGGGCCGACGCCGAGACGATCAGGGACACCGCCATCGCGCAGCCCCTGCTGGTGGCGGCAGGACTCGCCACCGCGCTCGAACTGTTCCCGCACCCGGCGGACGGCTTCCGGCGGACCGCGGTCGTCGCCGGCCACAGCGTGGGCGAGATCACCGCCGCCGCGGCGGTCGGCGTCCTCTCGGCCGAGCAGGCCATGGTCTTCGTCCGCGAGCGCGGCCAGCAGATGGCCGCGGCCAGCGCGGTTCGGCCCACCTCGATGATGGCCGTCGTCGGCGGCGATCCCGTCGAGGTGCTCACCGCGATCGAGGCCGCCGGCCTCACCGCCGCCAACAACAACGGCTCCGGCCAGATCGTGGCGGCGGGCACCGTCGAGCAGCTCGCCGACCTCCAGGCGAATCCGCCTGCGCGGGCACGCCTGATCCAGCTCAGCGTGGCCGGCGCGTTCCACACCGTCCACATGGAGCCGGCGGTCGAACACCTCGCCCGCCTGGCCCGCGCGATCACGACCCACGACCCGCGCACCCGGCTGTTGTCGAACGCGGACGGCCAGATCGTGCACTCCGGCGAGGAGTACCTCGCCCGGCTGGTGAAGCAGGTCGCGAACCCGGTGCGGTGGGACCTGTGTCTGCAGACCATGGCCGAGCTGGGTGTCACCGGCTTGCTGGAGCTGCCCCCGGCCGGCACGCTCACCGGGATCGCGAAGCGCAACCTCAAGGGCGTTGAGCTGTTCAGCCTGAACACACCCGACCAGATCCCGGCCGCGCAGGAGTTCGTGGCCACGCACGGCGACGCCGGCGAGCACTGAAGCAGGAGAAGATGACCGAGATCAAGGCAAGCACCGGACCGAAGTACGCGCGCATCTACAGCGTCGGCTCGGCCACCCCGTCCCGGGTGATCGACAACGAGTTCCTCCTGCAGTACATCGACTCCAGTGACGAGTGGATCACGCAGCGCACGGGAATCAAGGAGCGCCGCTGGGTCGCCGAGGGCGAGAACATCGAGACCCTTGCGATGGAGGCCGCCGGCAAGGCGATCGAACGCGCCGGGATCGACCGGGCCGAGATCGGTGCGGTGATCCTCTCGACCATCTCGCACTACCACCAGACCCCGGCACTGGCTCCGAAGCTGGCCCACCAGCTGGGCATCCCGGACGCCGCGGCCTACGACATCTCTGCGGCGTGCGCGGGCTTCTGCTACGGCCTCGCCCAGGCCGAGTCGATCGTCCGTGCGGGCCAGGCCAAGTACGTCCTGGTGATCGCCGGCGAGGTGATCAGCGAGATCACCAACCTGGAGGACCGCGGCACGGCGTTCCTCTTCGGCGACGGCGCCGGCGCGGTGATCGTCGGCCCCAGCGAGACCAACGGCATCGGCCCGGTCGTGTGGGGCTCGGACGGCGGCCAGGAGAACGTGATCTGGCAGACCGCCGACTGGCACACCGCCGTCGAGACCGGTGTGTTCCCCAAGCTCGGCATGGACGGCCGGGCGGTGTTCAAGTGGGCCACCAGCTTCATCGCCCGGGCCACCAAGAAGTGCCTCGACGGCGCAGGCCTGACCCCCGACCAGCTGGACGTGTTCATCCCGCACCAGGCCAACGACCGGATCACCGACACCCTGCTGCGCTACCTGAAGCTGCCCGAGACGGTGGTCGTAGCCCGCACGATCCGCCAGCTGGGCAACAACTCCGCGGCCACGGTCCCGATGGCGATGGACGCGCTGCTCTCCAGCGGCGAGGCCACCAGCGGCCAGACCGCCCTGATCATCGGCTTCGGCGCAGGCCTGGTCTACGCCGGACAGGTGATCACCCTCCCCTGATTCCTCCGGACCCGTCCGGAACAACAAAGCCCCACTAGTTAAGGAGAAACCCAATGGCTACCACTGAAGACATCCGGGCCCAGCTCGCCGAACTCGTCAACGACGTCGCCGGTGTGCCGGTGGACGACGTGCAGCTCGACAAGTCCTTCGTCGACGACCTCGACGTGGACAGCCTCGCGATGGTCGAGATCCTCGTCGGCTGCGAGGAGAAGTTCGGCGTCACCATCCCCGACGAGGAGTCCAAGAACCTCAAGACGGTGGGCGACGCGGTCGCCTACATCGAGGCGCACAGCTGACCCACGGCTGGCTCGCCGAGCCCGCTGGCCGGACCGGTCGACACTCCTTCGCGAGTCTCGGAGGGTCCGACCGGCGGGACTGCGCAACACCTCATCCCACCAACGTTGGAGCCTCATGACTGAGATCGTGATCACCGGCCTCGGCGCCACCACCCCGCTCGGCGGTGACGTCGCGTCCACCTGGGCCGGCATGCTCGCCGGCCGGTCCGGCGTCAGCGCCATCACCGAGGGGTGGGCTGAAGAGCTCCCGGTGAAGATCGCCGCGTACGTGAAGGTCGACCCGTCCGAGGTGATCGAGCGGGTCAAGGCGCGCCGGCTCGACCGCTCCACCCAGCTCGCGCTGATCGCCGCACAGGAGGCGTGGACGGACGCCGGCCTCGACTGGGACGCCGAGGAAGGGACCCAGGTCGACCCGCAGCGACTGATCGTGTCCGTGGCCAGCGGCATCGGCGGCCTGCACTCCCTGCTGAACAACTGGGACGCCCACCGCGACAAGGGCTATCGCCGGGTGAGCCCGTTCACCATCCCCATGTTGATGGCCAACGCCCCGGCAGCCAACATCGGCATCCAGGTGCACGCGAAGGCCGGGGTGCACACCCCCGTGTCCGCCTGCGCCTCCTCGAACGAGGCGATCTCGCTGGCGCTCGACCAGCTGCGGCTCGGTCGCGCCGACATCGCCGTCGTCGGCGGCACCGAGGCCACGATCCATCCGCTGCCGATCGCGGCCTTCGGCCAGATGCAGGCCGTGAGCCGGCGCAACGACGAGCCCGAGCGTGCCTCCCGTCCGTGGGACGTGGACCGCGACGGCTTCGTGATGGGCGAGGGCTCGGCGGTCATGGTGATCGAGACGCTGGAGCACGCGAAGGCTCGCGGCGCGAAGGTGTACGGCACGCTCGCCGGTTCCGGCATCACGGCGGACAGCCACGACATCGTGCAGCCGGACCCCACCGGGGAGGGTCAGTTCGGCGCTATGCGCAAGGCGATCGCGGATGCGGGACTGAGCGCGTCCGACATCCGGCACGTGAACGCGCACGGAACCTCCACGCCCCAGGGCGACCTGACCGAGGCCGGTTCGATCCGCACCGGGCTCGGCAGCGCGGTGGATGGCTGCGTGGTCACGTCCACCAAGTCGATGACCGGCCACCTGCTCGGTGGCGCCGGCGCGCTGGAGACGATCGCGGCCGTCCTGGCCCTGCACGACCGGATGGTGCCGCCGACGATCAATCTGGAGAACCCCGAACCCGACCTGGGCATCGACATCGCCGCGCTGACCGCCCGGCCGCTGCCCGCGGGCGACCTCGCCGCGATCAACAACTCCTTCGGTTTCGGCGGGGCGAACGTCGCGGTGGCCGTGACGAACGCCAACCAGAGCCGCTGACGCAACACGGTGTCCTGGAGAGGTCGCGGCAGGCCTCTCCAGGACACCTGCGTGTGATCAGCCCACCTGGTGCAGCCAGCGCACGGGCGCCCCGTCGCCGGCCTGGCGGAAAGCCTCCAGTTCCGCGTCCCACGCTGCCCCGAGGAGCTGGGCGATGCCCTCCCCCAGGGGCTGGCGGCCGAGCGCGTCGGCGAGGATGGCCTGTTTGAGCCGGTCCTCGTGGACCATGATGTCGCCGTGCACGCCGATGGCGGCGGCGAAGATGCCCAGCCGGGGGGTGTAGGCCCACCGCATCCCCTCCTGCCCGGCGGCGGGTTCCTCGGTCACCTCGAAACGGGCGCGTTCGCACGCGCGCAGTGCGCTGGCCAGCTGTGCGCCGGTGCCGGCTCGTCCGTGCCAGGGGAACTCCGCGCGCAGGCTGCGCGGCTCGGCCGGCTGGTTGGCCCAGCTGAACTCCACGGGTGCGCCGAACACCGCGCCGACCGCCCATTCCAGATGCGGACGCAGCGCAGCGGGCGCGGAGTGGATCTGGATGATCCCGCGCGTGCCGGACATTCGGTCCCCCCAATCACTGAGATGTGCCTTCCCCAGCCACCTCAGTCCCACGGGGGACGTGATCATTCTGCCCCACCCGTCCCGCGCGTACCAGTCCGCGCGCGAGTCTCGTGCAAAGCTTGGGCACGTGCACCCGATCGCAGCGAACCTCGCCACCGTGCGGGCGAAGATCGACGCGGCCTGCACAGCGGCGGGACGCCCCTCCGGTTCGGTCCGGCTACTGCCGGTCAGCAAGACCCGCCCCGCGTCCGACGTCCTCGCCGCCCATGCCGCCGGATGCACCCAGTTCGGCGAGAACAAGGCCCAGGAGGCAGCCGCCAAGGCTCTCGAGCTCGCGGGCGTCCCCGGGCTGGAGTGGGTGATGATCGGCCACCTGCAGTCGAACAAGGCCAAGCTCGTCGCCTCCTTCGCCGCCGAATTCCAGGCGCTCGACTCACTCGGCGTGGCGGCCGAGCTCGATCGCCGGCTCCAGGCGGCCGGTCGGACCCTCGACGTGCTGGTGCAGGTGAACTCCTCCGGTGAGGACTCCAAGTTCGGCCTGGCGCCCACAGCGGTCCCCGGCTTCGCCCGTGAGCTGACGGCCTTCGACGCGCTCCGCGTCCGGGGCCTGATGACGCTCGCGCTGGCGTCGCCCGACCCCGAGCAGGTTGCCGCCTGTTTCGAGCGCGTCGTCGACGTCCAGCGACGCCTGCGGGACACGGCCCTGCCCGGTCAGTCCTGGGACGAGCTCTCGATGGGCATGTCCGGCGACTTCGAGCTCGCCATCGCCCATGGCGCCACGGTCGTCCGGATCGGCACCGCGATCTTCGGCGCCCGATCCCAGGCCGACTACGGCCAGCGGGCGGCCAGGGAGATCACCGCGATGCCCGCGAGGATCGCGAATCCGAGGGCGTAGCCGGCGTAGGCCTCGGTGACCTCCTGGTCGACCTTCATGTAGCCGACCTGGCGCGCGATCGAGGAATACACCTGCTTCAGCTCGCTCTCCGATCCCGCGGCGAACGCCTTGCCGCCGGAGATCCGGGAGATCTGGTTGAGCTCGGCGGGGTTCACCGGCACGGGCTCGCGGCGTCCCTCGTTCTCGACGTAGCCGTTCGCCGTCCCGTAGGCGATCGTGTAGATCGGGATGCCGCGCTTCTTCGACTCCTGCGCGGCCTGGTCGGACGGCCGGCCCACGTTCGTGTAGCCGTCGCTGAGCAGGACGATCGCTCCGGGAGCCGTACTGTCGGGATCGTTGGGGTCCGGTGGCGCCTGGGCCATCGCATCGAGGGAGGAGTAGATCCCCTCACCGATCGCGGTGGACGGCGCCACCTGCAGGTTCTCGATCGCGGCGGCCACCACGCCGCGGTCCGTCGTGGGTGGCACCACCACTGCAGCCGTGCCCGCGAAGCTGACCAGCGCGACGTTGAAGCCCGCGGGCAGCATCTGGAGGAAGTCCTGGGCTGCCGCCTTCGCCGCCGCGAGCCGGTTCGGCGCCACATCCTCGGCGATCATCGACCGGGAGACGTCGATGGTGAGCACGATCGTGGCCCGCTCTCGCGGAACCTCCACCTCACCCTTGGGCTGCGCGAACGCCACGTTCAGCGCTGCGAGCGCCAGCACCGCGAGACTGACGGCCAGATGCCGCTTCCACGACTGCTGCTTCGGCAGCACACGATCGAGGTTCGTGATCGCGTGCGGACGAGCCCTGCGCCGGCGCCGCCACAACAGGAACAGGTACAGCCCGACCAGCAGCGGGATCATCAACAGCCACCACAGGCGCTCCGGGCGCATGAAATCCAGGGGCATCTACGGCCACCTCGCTCCCAGCGACACCGCTGCGAGTGCCGCCACCACCGCGAACGCCAGCCCGTAGCCGGCCCACAACGCGGTGGTCTCCTTCTTCGTCGGGGTCTGGCCGACCTCACTGCGAATGTTGCTGTACACCTTGTTCAACTGGTCGAGGTTCTCCGCGGAGAACGCCGCACCGCCGGAGGACTGCGAGATGTTCGTCAGCAGTGCCTTGTCCGGTGGCACCCGGTTGCGTTCCCCGTCGAGGTCGACATAGCCGTTCTCGGTCCCGTAGGCGATCGTGTAGACGGGCACCCCCGCCTTCTTCGCCGCAGCCGCAGCCTGGGTCGGGGAGCGCCCGGCGGTGTTCTGGCCGTCGGAGAGCAGGACGATCGCACCGGGGGCCGGGCTCGAATCGGTGCCCTTCGGCGCCAGCTGCAACGCGCTCAGCGCCACGTAGATCGACTCGCCGACAGCCGTCGAGTCGGCCAGCTTCAGGCTGTTGATCGCCTGCTGGGCCTGCGCGCGGTCCGTCGTGGGCGGGAGGATCAGCGCCGGGTTGCCCGACAGGCTCACCACCGCCACGTTGTACTGCTCCGGCAGCGTCTTCACGAAGGTGTGCGCAGCCTGCTTCGCCGCGTCCAGCCGGGTCGGCTGGACATCCGTGGCCGCCATCGACTGGGACGTGTCGATCACCATCACAACGGTAGCTCGCTCCCTGGGCACCATCTCGATGCCGTTGGGACGCGCCCACGCCAGGCTCAGCGCGACCAGCGCCGCCAGCGACAGCGCCACCGCAAGGTGCCTGCGCCACTGGGACTGCTTGGGCACCACCCGGGACAGGATGGCGGTGTTCGTGAACCGCATCCCGGTCTTCTTCTTGCGCAGCACCAGGTAGACGTAGCCCGCGATCAGCACCGGGACGACGAGCAGCACCCAGAGCCGCTCGGGGTCGAGGAACGAAGGCGGCCAGGTCACTTGCTCACCCCCGCCGGCGGCTGGTGCAGCATGCTGGCCGTGCGCCGGTAGGCCAGGACGAAGCGGGCGATGTCATGCACCCAGTCTCTGTCGGTACGCAACTGGATGTGCGCCGCCCCCGCCCGGCGCAGCGCGATCCGGATCCGTTCCCGCTGCGCGGCGGTCGCCGCGTCCATGCGTTCGCGGGCGGCGTCATCGGAGGTGTTCACGTAGCGTTCGAAGTCGGTCTCCGGATCACGGATCAGCAGGTCGCCGACGTCGGCGAACTGGACCTCGTGGCTGTCCACCACTTCGATGGCCAGCACCTGGTTACGCACCGCGAGCTGCCGCATCGGACGCTCCCACTCCGGCTCCACATTCGGGTCCAGCTCGAAGTCGCCGGGCGTGAGGAAGTCGGACACCACCAGTCGCATGCCCCGGCGGCGCTCGGTGCGGGCCATCCGCTGGATGCCCGCCGCGAGGGAGAAGGGGCCGGTCGTGTGGTCGGACACGATCGGCTCGGTGAGCATCCGGCGCAGCAGTCCATACAACGCGGTGCGACCGGACTGCGCCGGGTAGCGCCTGATCTCGTCCGGACGCATGATCAGCCCGCCGAACCGGTCGCCCATCTTCTGGCTGAGGAAGCCGATGGTGGCGATCGCTGCGATGCCGAGGTCGCGTTTGGTGACACCCTCCGTCCCCCAGTTCATGGACGGGGTGACGTCGAGCAGCGCCCAGATCTCCAGTTCGCGGTCGGCAATCGTGTCGCGGACGTGCGGCGTCATGGTCCGGGCGGTCACCGCCCAGTCGATCTTGCGGACGTCGTCCTGGCCCGGCACGTAGAGGCGGGCGTCGTTGGCCTCGGTGCCGGGACCGGGCAGCAAGCCCTGGTGGTCACCGTGCAGGAAGCCCTCCAGGCGCCGGACCACCGTCAGTTCCAGCCGACGCAGCGCCGCCTCGGGCGCGAGCTTGTGCAGCGGGATCGTCGGGGCGGTCGGCTCGTGCAGCACCGAGGCCACCGCGCCGAGGTCCTCGGGCGGTGGCGCGAATCCGGGCCGCACGGTCACGCTCAGGAACGCGCTTCCGGAACGTAGCTGTGCTGGGTGTGCGCGACCTGCCGTTGCTGGCTGTTCCACACCGGCGTCGGCGGCGGCACCATGGCCAGGATCCGCTCGATCACCTGGGCCGGCGTGATGTTGTCCGCGACCGCATCGAAGCCGAGCACGAGCCGGTGGCTCATCACGTCCCTTGCCACGGCCTGGACGTCGGTCGGCAGCACGTAGTCGCGTCCGTGGATCAACGCCAGCGCCCGGGACGCAGCCACCAGGCCCAGAGTGGCGCGCGGGCTGCAGCCGACCTGGACCACGGAGGTGAGGTCGGGCATCCCGAACTCCTCCGGCGTCCTGGTGGCCAGCACCAGACGCACGATGTATTCGGCGACCAGGTTGTGCACGAACACGTTCGACGCCTGCTCCTGCAGCTGGAGCACGACCTGCGGTTCGAGCACCGGGTTCGCGGTCGGCGGGCGCACGCTCATCCGGCGCAGGATCTCGAACTCCTCGTTGCCGCGCGGGTACGGCACGTCCACCTTCAGCAGGAAGCGGTCCCGCTGCGCCTCGGGCAGCGGGTAGACGCCCTCGGACTCGATCGGGTTCTCGGTCGCGATCACGATGAAGGGCTGCGGCACCGGGTAGGTGGTGCCGCCGATCGACACCTGCTGCTCGGCCATCAACTCGAGCATGGCCGACTGGACCTTTGCGGGAGCACGGTTGATCTCGTCGGCCAGGACGAAGTTCACGAACACCGGGCCGAGCGCGATGTCGAACTTCTCCTGCCGGGCCGAGTAGATCCGGGTGCCCACGATGTCAGAGGGGACCAGGTCGGGCGTGAACTGGATCCGGGCGAACTGGCCGCCGACCACGGTGGCGAAACTGCGTACCGCAAGCGTCTTCGCCACGCCGGGCACACCTTCCAGCAGGCAGTGCCCCTTGGCCAGCAGGGCCACCATCAGCTGCTCGACCATGTGCTCCTGGCCCACGATGACGCGCTGAACCTGGGCGATCGCCTCGCCGAGGATCTTTGCCGCCTTCGCCGCATCGGTGCCGGTCGGCTGCGGCTGGGCGGGTGCGGGCGCAGCCGCGGGCTGGGTGGGATCGGTCACGCGAATTCTCCTGCTGTCCGGGTCGGTCATTCCGAAGGCGGGTCAACGATACCGGCTGCCGCTGTGGACCCCCTGCGGGCGCGTCGCGGCGTGGGAAGGGAGCCGTCCGGACGGTACGGCACAATGGGGTCACCGCGGGAACGCCCCGCACGACGATGGGACGAGATGACCGCACCGGAACCGCCGACGGACGGCCCGCAGCCGCCACGGCTCTCCCCGCTGCTGCCCTCCGACCCGCCGAAGGTCGGCGACTTCTGGCTGGACGCGCGGCTGGTGGCCGCCCCGTCCGGTGTGGCCTACATCGGGCACGACCAGGCCAACACCCCGACCATGCTGATCCTGCTCTCCGAGGGTGCTGCGGCGGATGCGGGCGCCAGGGAGCGGTTCGCCGGCACGGTCAACCAGATGCACATCGACACCGTGCTGGCGCGCGGCGGGCACGGCCAGGGCGAGGGTCGGCTCGCCCGCCGCTTCACCGACGACCAGCACGACGACCCGCGGATCGGCGAGGAGACGCCGGCCACACCGTGGGTCGCGCTCGCCTATGACGCCTCCCCCGCTTCGGCCGCGGAAGCGTCCCGGATCCTCGCCGAGGTCGCCCTGTCCGACCTGCCTCTGCAGGGCACTCCCGCAGGACCCGACTACCAACTGCACTGGATCGACCGGACCCGTCCCGGCATCGCGAAGCTGTGGCCGCTGCCGTGGCCGGGGCGCCACGACCGCGCCGGATGGCTGTCGATCCTCGCCTCGTGGCTGCTGATGCTGCTGCTGGCCGCCCTGGCGGTGTTGATCGCCATTCTGATCTTCCAGCAGGCACCCCCGGTGTCGCCGCCGCCGCCGGTTCCGACCAGCGCGTCCCCGCAGTCGGGCTCGCCGTCGCCGCAGTCGGGTTCGCCCTCGCCGTCCTCCGCATCGCCGTCCCCGCAGTCGGGCTCGCCCTCGCCATCCTCCGCATCGCCGTCCCCGCAGTCGGGTTCGCCTTCACCCGCGTCCGGATCCCCGTCCGGGCCAGGTTCCCCGTCCCCGAACTCCCGGCTGTGACCGGCTCGCCGACCGGGCGGCCCCGACTGATCGCCACCGACCTGGACGGTACGTTCCTCGGCTCCGACCACAAGGTCTCGCCGACCAACCTCGCGGCCGCGCGGCGGGCAGCGGAGCTCGGGATCCCGTTCGTGGTCGCGACCGGACGCCCGCTGCGCTGGCTGGACGTGCTGGACGAACTCGCTGAGGCGCACTCCCAGGTCGTGGTCAGCAACGGCGCCGCCGTGTTCGACCTGGCCACCAGGACAGTCGTGCGCAGCTTCCCGCTCGACGCTGCGACCGCCGTGGAGGTCGCAGACGCGCTCCGCACCGCGATCCCGGGCATCACGTTCGGCTTCGAGACCCCTACCGGCTTCGGCTGCGAGCCCGGGTGCCCATCGGTCGAGCGAGCCTCCGCGGGGTCGGTGATGGCCGACCTGGACGCCCTGACCGCGCGGATCGGCCCGGTGATCAAGCTGCTCGGCTACCACACCCGGCTGGACAGCGACGCGCTGGCGGAGCAGGCGTTGCGCGTGGTCGGCGACCGGCTGACCCAGACCCACTCGGTGGTGGCGGGCGCGTACGGGCTACTCGAACTCAGCGCCCCCGGCGTCACCAAGGCGAGCACGCTCGCGCTGATGTGCGCCGAACTCGGCGTCGGAGCGTCCGATGTGATCGCCTTCGGGGACATGCCGAACGACCGCGCGATGCTGGCCTGGGCGGGACGCGGGTACGTGGTGGCCAACGGGCACCACAGCCTGCTCTCGGCGGGGTTCACCGTGGTACCGGGGAACGACGCGGACGGGGTCGGCCGGACCGTGCTGGACCTCCTGGCCTGAACGGACCTGACCGCCCCGGGAATTCGTCCGAAACCTCCCGTGAGGGCCGTGGGCCGGGTATTGTAAGAACATACGAACATCAGGCGTGCATGAGGAGGAGACACCATGGCCGTCATCACCATCTCCCGCCAGGTCGGCACCCATGGCGCACGGATCGCTCGGGCCCTGGCAAAGGACCTCGGCTACGAGTTCGCCGACAAGTCGTTGATCAACAAGGTGATCCGCCAGTACGGACTGACCCGGCTCAACCTCCTCTACGACCACAAGCCCAAGATCTGGGAACTGTTCGACCAGAACAGCACCGTCACCGTCGAGATGATGAACCAGACCATCGCGGCGATCGCGGCCCGTGGCAACGTCGTGATCCTCGGCCGCGGCGGCTACCAGGTGCTCGCCGGCATGGCCGACGTCCTGAACGTGTTCGTGAAGGCGTCCGACACCGCACGCGCCCGCCGGATCAGCAGGCGCAACGAGATCGGACCCGAGGAGGCCGCCCAGCTCGTCAAGGCCGACGACGAACTCCGGGCACGCTTCGTCCGGCTGTTCTACGGCGCCGACTGGGCTGACGAATCCGCCTACGACCTCGTCGTCGACACCTCCGACGCACCCGACGCCGAGGCGATCGCCCAGATCACCGAAGCCGTTCAGACCATGCCCAAGCCGGCTCCCCAGAGCCCCCAGGCCGCACACCTCAAGGTCGACCAGGTGCTGGCCGAGACCGTCGCGAAAGCGATCATCCCCCGCGACCAGGGCTGAACGGCTCGACTAGCCCGCTCGATCACTGAACGCGGTCGGCGGCACGAAGAGCAGGGCGATCGCGGCAGCCAGCGCGGTGAGTCCGCACACCGTCCAGACGGTGACGTAGCCGCTGAACGAGCCTGCCGTACCGGCGACCGAGCCGTCGGCGTGGGTGGCCAGCGCGATTCCGAACACGGCGGACGCGACCGCGCCGCCGACAGTCTTGACCGAGTTCGTCAGTCCGGTAGCGACCCCGGTCTGGCCGTGCGGCGCCGCTGACGCCGCAGCCGCCGGCAGTGCGGCGACCAGCGCGCCGGAGCCGAGCCCTGCGATCACCATGTTGGTGACGGTCTGGCCGAAGGTGGCGTGGAACGGCAGGAACAGCAGGTATCCCGCCGCCACCAATCCGCTAGCGCCGACCAGCGCCCAGCGCGGTGTCACGAACCGGGTCGCCACCGGCAGCAGCAGGGCGCCGACGGCGAGCATCAGCACGTACACCCCGATCAGGACCGAGGTGAGTCCGCTGCTCGCGCCGAGGCCGTAGCCGTAGGTGGCCGGGTCGGTACGCGCGAAGGTCGACAACGGCGCCTGTGCCCCGAGCACGCTCACGCCGAACAGGCCGGCGGTGAGGAACACCGGCCACAGCGACGAGTCGGCGAACATCCGGACATCAACCACGGGATCGGCCTGGCGCAGCTCCCACCGGACGAACGGGTAGAACACCGCGAGTCCGGCAACCAGGACTGCCCACGCGAGCGGGCTGGCGGGGCCGTTCACCCGGAGCAGGAACAGCCCGCCGGTGAAGGCGAGCAGGGCGATCGCCACGAGCACCAGCCCGACTGTGTCGAAGCGGCCGCCGTGCAGTTCGGGCGACTCCTTCACCCCGAAGAGGATCACGAAGAAGCAGGCCGCCACCGCGACGGCGGGGATCCAGAGGATGTAGGGAAGCGGGACCACGCCGATCAGCTGGCCGGCGGACAGCGCGGCGAGGATCACACCGATCTCCAGCGCACCGACCAGCAGCCCGGCGGCGCGCCGGGTGAGGGCGGACGGATGCCCGGTGGAGCGGGCGCGGGAGAAGATCAAGGCCGTCTCCAGCGGGAGCCACACCACGTAGAAGCCCTGCATCGACCAGGCGACCAGGAACAGCCAGAAGTTGCCGGTCAGCGGCATCGCGGCGCTGGCCACAGCAGTCAGCGCTGTCGAGACCAGCAGCATGCGGCGGTGCCCGATCATGTCGCCGAGCTTCGCGAACGCGGGGATGACGATCGCGGCCACCATCGCCTGGCCGCCCTCGAGCCAGTTCACGTCCGCGTCCGGGACGCCGAAGTGCCGGGCGATGTCGGTGAGCAGCGGGGTGTAGAACCCCTGGATCACACCGCTGGTGAGCTCGACGAAGACCAGGAAGCCGACCACCGCGCCCAGCGTGCCGAAGCGCACCTTGGCGGGGTCGGTCGCGCTCCCCTGCGAAGTCGTCATGCCGGCAGCCCCTTCAGCAGGGCCCGGTAGCAGCGCTCGCCGCGGACCAGGCTGTCGATGGCGACGCGCTCGTCGCGTCCGTGGATTCCGGCGCGTTCGGCGTCGGGGATGTAGAGCGGGGCGAACCGGTAGACGGCAGGCGCGAACCGGTGCCAGTGGCGCCCGTCCGTCGCTGCCGTGGTGAGGTACGGAATGGTGGCGACGCCCGGGTACCCGGCGTCCACACTGGCGGCGATCAGGGCGAACTGGGTGTTGTCCGACGGCGACTCCGGGGTCGGCTCGTCGCCTTCGACGATGCGGACCGACACCTTGGGATAGGCGATCACCCGCCGCAGCCGCGCTACGACCCCGGTCGTGGTCTCACCGACGTTCACCCGGATGTTCAGCATCGCGGACGCGCTCGAGGGCAACACGTTGGAACTGCTGCCACCGGCGAGCATGGTGGGTGCAAGGGTGGTCCGGACGAGGGCCGCCCCGTCCGCTCCCCCGGCGGCGGCGAGCAGGCGGGCGGCCAGCCAGGGCGTGGACGCGGCGAGCCGCCACGCCTTCGCGTAGGTCGGTTCGGCGTGCTCGGCGAGGGCGGCGAGCAGGCTCACCACGGTGCGGGGCATGTGGATGTCGAACGGGTTGCGGTTCAGCCGGGCGACCGCGCGGGCGACGCGTCCGACCGCGGTGAGTCCGGTGGGCGCAGAGGCGTGTCCGCCCGTCCCCTCGGCTGACAGCTCGACCGACATCACCCCCTTCTCCGCGAGCCCGACCATCGCGAACGCGCCGCTGACGCCGGGGAACGGGATCTCGGTGACCGCGCCGCCCTCGTCGAGCACCAGCCACGGCTGCACCCCGCGCTGCTTCAGGGTCTGGGCGATCAGTCTCGCCGTGGTGCCGTGCAGTTCCTCGTCGGGGCCGAGGCACAGCAGCACCGTCCGCGGCGGCGACCAGCCCTCGGCGAGCAGGTTTTCCACCGCATCGAGCAGCGCGCACAGGGCGCCCTTGTCGTCGAGGGCGCCGCGTCCCCAGACCTGGCCGTCGACGATCCTCCCCTCGAAGGGCGGCACACTCCACTCGGACTCCTGCCCGGCGACGGGGACGACGTCGTAGTGCGCCATCAGCACGACGGGGTCGGCCCCGGACCCGCCGGTCCAGGTGTAGACGAGCCCCGAGCCCCCGATCCGCTCGCGGGTGAGGTGCTCGTGGACGAGCGGGTACTGCTCGGCGAGCAGGTCGATCAATTCCTCGAACGGGCCGTCCCCGGTCTCGGCACGCTCCGCGGAGACCGTCGGGACGCGGATCAGGGCGGCCAGCCGTTCCTCGATCCCCGGACGGGCGGGCGCGACATCGGTCGGCGCGGCGAACGCGGCGTGCATGACCGGAGCCTATTCCCCGCTCGGTGACAATCTCAGGTCAGGGACCCGCCTTGAGCGGGCGTAGGGTCGAAACGTGGTCAGTGAACTGAGCCGGATCATCTCCGGGAGTCGCAGGATCGTCTTCTTCGGCGGCGCGGGCGTTTCCACCGAGAGCGGGATCCCGGATTTCCGCTCGGGGGATGGACTGTACAACCGCAGCACCGGCACCCGGTACGCGCCGGAGCAGGTGCTCAGCCACAGCTTCTTCGTGCGGCACACCGCCGAGTTCTACGACTACTACCGCGACCACCTGCTGTATCCGGCCGCGTTGCCGAACCCGGCCCACCTCGCGCTCGCCCGGCTGGAGCAGGAGGGCCGGCTGACCGCCGTGGTGACGCAGAACATCGACGGCCTGCACCAGGCGGCCGGATCGCGCACCGTCCTGGAGCTGCACGGCAGCGTGCACCGGAACAATTGCGTGCGCTGTGGCCGCGGCTACGGACTGGACGCGATCCTCGGCTCGAACGGCGTGCCCACCTGCGAGTGCGGCGGGGTGATCAAGCCCGACGTCGTGCTCTACGAGGAGGCGCTCGACCCGGCGGTCATGGACGCCGCCGTCCAGCACCTCTCCCGCGCCGACACGCTGATCGTCGGCGGCACGTCCCTCGTGGTCTACCCGGCGGCGGGCCTCGTCCATGCCTTCGGCGGTGACCAACTGGTGCTGATCAACAAGGAGGCCACCGGCTACGACCACCTGGCCACCCTCGTCATCCACGAGCCGATCGGCGAGACCCTCGGCGCCGCCGTCCCTGCGTGACCTGGCCACGAGGGATGACCCTCCGTCCCGCCCGACGAGGGGCCCTCTCTCTCCGCCCTGGCCGATAAGGGGACGGTTCTCCTTTTCGGCCAACCGCCGGAGGCCCTGGCCGACACGTGGCCGATAAGGGGACGGTTCTCCTTATCGGCCAGCCGCCAGAGGTGGACGGAAACGGAACCGTCCCCTTTTCGTCCACCCACCCGACGTGGACGGAAACGGAACCGTCCCCTTTTCGTTCAGCCGCGGCCGAGCATGTCCTTGCGGCGGCGCAGCCACATGTCGCGCTGCCACGGGTTCACCGGTAGCCGGCTGAGCAGCTTCTGTTGCACGGCCAGCGTGATCCAGCCGGCGATCACCATGGCCGAGAGGTTGACGCCGAGCTGGGCAGCGCTGCCGAGGATCTCGTCCGGGAGCCAGAACGCCAGGCCGAGCGCAAGGTTGCCCGCCGCCGGCACGGTGGTCACCGAGATGAACACCCCGGACAGCCCGCCCATCCGCCCCGACGTGAGCGAGAGGACGCCGGCGATCGCGGCCATCACCGCGACCGCGACGGACCAGCCGTCCGGCTGGTAGATGAACCGGGTGCCCGGCCGCGACCCGGCCAGGACCGCGGGATCCACGAGGCCAGCGAAGCGCAGGTAGAGACCCAGCGCGGTGGTCACACCGATGGCCACCACGAATCCGACCAGGAGCGTGCGCAGGGCGAGGCCGAACAACGCCCGTCGGCGTAACACGAGTGCCAGCCCCAGCGCGGCGATCGGGCCGAACTCGGGCCCGAGCACCATCGCACCGATCACCAGCACCTGCGAGTCGAGCACGATGGCGCTGGCCGCGATCAGCGTGGCCAGCAGCATGAAGATCAGGTAGGTGCCGTTCAGCTCGGAATCCGCGTACGCACGCGCGCCGACCTCGGGCCAGACCACGGCGTCCGCGCCACTGCCGGGCGCGGCGACCTCCGCGTCCAGCCCCGCCTTCGACAGCCAGGTGGTCACCCCTTCGATGTGCATGCTGCCCTGCTGGGCCACACCGATCGCGCGCAGCCGGGTGATCACGGCGTTCGCGTGCTCGCGGGCGATGTCAGCGAAGACCAGGTCGCCACGCGGCTCGATGGACGCGCCGCGCACGACGGCGAGGCTGCTCACCGTCGGCTCGGTGGACAAGACGATCACGACGTCCTCGGTGAGGTCCGAGGGAACAGCGAGCCTCAGCTGGAGCATGCTCAATGGTCGCGGTACCGGATTCGCCTGTCGATAGCCGCACCGTCGACCGCCGGCCTTCGCGCGCACCCACGAACCCTGGACCGGAGGGCTGGCCCTCTGCGGTGCGCTCCGGCAGGATGGCCGCCATGGCAGCCGTGGGCGGCCAGCAGGTGACCATGGACGGGCACACGCTGGTCCTGACCAACCTCGACAAGGTGCTCTACCCTGCCACCGGCACCACGAAGGGCGAGGTGATCGCCTACTACGCCGAGATCGGCGCCGTTCTCCTGCCGCACCTTCGCCAGCGTCCGATCACCCGCAAACGGTGGCCGAACGGCGTTGGCGAGGATGGCCACCACCCCGGGGTGTTCTTCGCCAAGAACCTGCCCAAGGGGACGCCGGAGTGGGTTCGGCGCTACACCATCGAGCACTCGGAGGGCAGCAACGACTACCCGGTCGCCGACGATGTGGCGACCCTGGTGTGGATGGCGCAACTGGCCGCGCTGGAGCTGCATGTGCCGCAGTGGCGGTTCGCCGGGGACGGCACTCCCCTGCCGCCCGACCGGCTCGTCCTCGACCTCGACCCCGGCGAGGGCGTGAGCCTTGCCCAGTGCGCAGAGGTCGCGGGCTGGGTGCGCGAGGTGCTGGACGGCGCCGGGCTGACCGCCTACCCGGTGACCAGCGGCAGCAAGGGGATCCACCTCTACGCCCACCTGGACGGATCCCTCACCACCGGGGACGCCTCCAGCCTCGCCCGCGAGCTCGCCGAGGCACTGCAGGCCGCGCATCCCGACCGGGTGACCGCCGTGATGCGCCGTGCTGACCGGGCCGGAAAGGTCTTCATCGACTGGAGCCAGAACAACGGCAGCAAGACCACGATCGCCCCTTACTCGCTGCGCGGACGCGCCCGTCCGTGGGTGGCGGCACCGCGTACCTGGGACGAACTGTCCGACCCCGCCCTGCGGCACCTCGAGCTCGACGAGGTTCTCGTACGCCTCGCCGCGTCGGGCGACCTGCTCGCCGGGCTGTTGTCGCCGGAAGAGGTCTCGGCGACCCCGTCCGACCGGCTTGCCACCTACCGCGGCATGCGCGACCCGGCGAAGACCCCTGAGCCGGTGCCCGCGGGCGTCCCGGCCGCCTCCGACGGACGCTCGTTCGTGATCCAGGAGCACCATGCGCGGCGCCTCCACTACGACGTCCGGCTCGAGCATGACGGTGTGCTGGTGAGCTGGGCGGTGCCGAAGGGCCCACCCACGGACCCGAGGCAGAACCACCTCGCGGTGCCGACCGAGGACCATCCGCTGGAGTACGGCTCGTTCGAGGGAACGATCCCGAGGGGCGAGTACGGCGGTGGCACCGTGCGAATCTGGGACGCCGGCAGCTACGAGCTGGAGAAGTGGCGCGACGGAGAAGTGATCGCCACCCTGCACGGGCGCCCCGACGGGGGCCTGGGCGGACAACCAGCGAAGTTCGCCCTCATCCGCACCGGCAAGGACTGGCTGATGCACCGGATGGGGAGCTCGGCGAGCCCTGCGGACCGTGTGGCCGAGCCGGTTCGGTCCACCACGTCGACACCCTCGGCCAGCGCGGTGATCGAACCCATGCTGGCCACGCTGGCCACTCCGGCGATGCTGGGCGAGGAGGACGACTGGGCGTTCGAGATGAAGTGGGACGGCGTGCGGATCATCGTCGAGCTCGACCACGGCACGGTGCGCCTGCTGAGTCGCCGTGGCCGCGACGAGACCGCCCGGTACCCCGACCTGATCGGCGACCTCTCCGGCCTGCCGGCAGAGCAAGCCGTCCTGGACGGCGAGATCGTCGTTCTCGATTCCGGCGGCGCCCCGAACTTCGGGCTGCTGCAGCCCCGGATCAACCTCACCCGCCCCGGCGACGTCGCGAAGGCGGCCCAGGCCGCGCCGGCGCAGCTGATGCTGTTCGACCTGCTCAGCCTCAACGGCGAGTCGCTGCTGACCCAGCCCTACGAGACGCGCCGTGAACTGCTGGAGCGCCTCGGCCCGCAGGACAGCGGCTCCCGCGTCCACGTGCCGGCGGGCTTCGACGGCGATCTGGCGGCGGCGCTGGACGCGAGCCTCGCCTTCCGGCTGGAGGGCGTCGTCGCCAAGCGCAGGGGGTCGATCTACGAGCCCGGGCGCCGCGCACCGACCTGGCTGAAGATCAAGCACCGCAAGGCCCAGGCCGTGGTGATCGGAGGGTGGCGTCCGGGCAAGGGCAACCGTCAGGGCACGGTGGGCGCGTTGCTGCTGGGCATCCCGGACGAGGGCGGGCTCGCCTACGTCGGCCGGGTGGGTTCCGGGTTCACCGACGCGGGGCTCGCCGAGGCCCAGCGTCTGCTCGACCCGCTCGCGTCCGCCACGAACCCGTTGCGCGACGTCCCTCGCGACGACGCGAAGGACGCGCACTGGGTGCAGCCGAGGCTGGTGGGCGAGGTGTACTACACCGAGCTCACCGGCCCGGGACGCCTGCGTTCCCCGGTGTGGCGGGGCTGGCGTCCCGACCTCGATCCGGCGGACGTCGGCTGGGAGTAGCT
>PHEV01000017.1 GCA_002843035.1 Actinobacteria bacterium HGW-Actinobacteria-5
GACTGGACGCTCTGCCCCCGTTGCAGCATCTGGTGCTAGAGGTTCTGGCTGCGCGCCATCGCCTAGGGGAGTCGCTGTGGACGTTCACGGCGCATGCCAGCACCGTTCGGGCAATCCACGCCCTTGAGGCTGCTGGACTAATCGAGGCTATGGGCGGGATTGTTCCGCGCACTGTGCGGGCGAGCCTAACCGACAAGGGCCGTGCTGCTGCGCTTTCGGCCACCTATCACCGCCCGGACGCACCCGAGCGCACCGAACCGACTGAGGAGCAGGTGTTGACCGTCCTTCGCGCTCACGGGATCGAGTGCACTGGGTTGGGTGAAGTCACCTGCGTTGGGTGTCGTAGCGCTGGGTGGATGACGTGGGGTGAGTACAGGCTCCATCTCGCCCGCGCCATCCTCGCCCTGTTGCCTCAGCGGGTAGCGCCGAGCGAGGAGGAGGTGCAGGAGGCGGTGTTTTCCGCCCTGCGTGCCAAGCGATCAGAGGAGTCGGGTGTCATTCATGCCAACATCTCGATCATCGCCGCCCGCGCCATCCTCGCCCTGTTCGGCTCGCAGCCGACCGTGGCCGACGTGCGAGCCAAAGCGGCGCAGGAGACGCTCGACAGCTACCGCATCACCGACGCCGTCCGGGACGTCGCCTATGAGCGGGCCACGCACGCCGAGCGTGGGTGGACCTCGGAGCATGACGCTGAAGAGACGCCCGACCCAGCCTGCCGTCGAGCGGCTGCCGACAACGCAAGAAGGTCGAGAGAGCGAACCGGAAACAGGCGGGGCCGGTTCTACAGCCAAGCCAGATCGCGCGCACTGACGATGCTCAAGGAGGCTCACCCGGTTGAGTTTCGGATGCTCCTGGAGGCAGTAGAGGCCGAGATGCGTGCAGCGAGGGCCGACTCGTGAGCCCCTACAAGCCACCCTGCCCCATCTGCGGAACCATCCACGCCGGGGCTGATGTGCGCCCTGTCGGTCGCTTCGAGCTTCGTCGCGGTGGGTGGTTCCGGGCTGACTACACCGGCGCACCCGAGCGTCCGACACGCGCAGAGGCTGAGCGGGACATGTGCGCGCACCGGGCCGCGAGGGGTGAGCAGCCATGAGCGCCGACAGCTTCGCAAGTGTGATCGAAACCCTCGAATCACTGCCAGCAACTGTCAGGGCTATTCGTCGCGCCCGCGGCGTCAGCCTCCGCAGAGTCGCCAGCGAAAGCGGGGTCAGCTTCTCCACGGTGACCCGAATCGAGTCGGGTGAAGACGCGACCGTGAGCAGCGCTCTCGCGTTGCTGCGATGGGCGATCCTGCCCGCACCTGTCGCCACGGATGTCGAGATCGACCTCGGCGACGACACCACTGTCGAGCCGGGCGCGATCATCTGGACCTGTGACGAGTGCGGGAAGCGGTCCCGGTGGGAGCCCGGATGGACCTGGTACGGCAGCCACCGGCAGCTCGATCTGACCGGTAGGCCGGAGGCGGTGCTGTGCTCCGTGGCCTGCCGCGAGAAGCACGCTGGGGCCGCTCGGCTCGATCCGGGGGTGCTGTCGTGACCCACCTTCACCACCGGCTCGCTGCATGGCTCTGCAGGCAGTTCGCGAGGCTCGGATGACCCGCTACGACCAACTACTGCACGCTCTCGCCGCCGGCGACCTCGAGTCCGCGAAGGCGTTCTGGCGGTCGAAGCAGTGGACCGACCCTGAGCGTCGCCGCGCGACCCGCCTCCTGATTGCCGCCACCACCCTGCGAACCGAGGTGCTGCCGTGATCGAGGCCACCGACTTCAGCGGAGGTGCGTCATGAGATGCGCTCGCTGCAACCAGTACGCACCCGTCAACAGCGACGGCCACTGCACCACCTGCGCCCGGAAACTGGCCGGACTCTGCGCGTTCGATGGCTGCACGGAACCGAGACATGGACGGCTCTGCTGGCGGCACCAAGCACAGCGGCAACGAGGCGAGGTGCTGCGTCCGCTCGAACCGAACCTCACTCCCGCCGAGCTCGCCGCGGAGGTCGAATGGCTGCTCGGCACCGACAGCCCAGACCACATCGCGGCACGGCTCGGACGCAGCAGGGACAGCCTGTATCGCAGCCTGCGCAGGATCGGCCGGCGCGACCTGATCGACGCACTCGCTGCCGAAACCATGCGCGCAGCCGAACTGATGCGCGAGTCCCGCATGGGTCAGGTCTTCGGGCCGGACCCCAGGAAAGCACACGGAAGGGTCGCCTGATGACGTGGTTGAAGCTCGATGATCGCCTCGTTGAACACCGGAAAATTCGGCGACTCTCGGACGCTGCGTTCAGACTGCATCTCACGGCTCTCTGTGCATGCGCCAAGGATGAGACCGACGGCTTCGTAACCGACGAGGACATTTCCGAGATGGAGCACGGTCCCAGACTCCGCAAGCACGTGCCAGCTCTGGTGGATAAAGGCTTGTGGGAGCCGGTTCCGGGCGGCTGGCTCATCCATGACTTCCTCGACTACAACCCGTCACACAGCAAGCAGGTTGCCAAGCGCGAGGCCAACCGGAAACGGCAGGAAGAGTGGCGCGCTGCGAAGGCGTCACAGCGTGACAACACCGTGACAACAGCGTTGTCACAACACCCCGACCCGACCCGACCCGACCCGACCCGACCCGTTCTATCTGTTGTTACGTCTGCAGACCAATCTCAAGTAGCTAACGCGAGGGCCGCACTCACCGCCGCACAGAACGCTGAGCCGGGCGAAGGCTGGGTCGCCGACGTCTTGGGATTGGAAGCATGATGAGCAACTACGACACGTGCCCGGTCTGTGGCCGAGTAACCGTCGGCTGGAGTGCGGCGATGGATCACCGCATCTCCGAGATCACAGCCAACTCTCACCGCTACTTCTCCGCCGCCAAGCTTGCACGCGCGAAGGAATCGAGGTGGAGGCGATGAACCGCCCCGAAGCCGAACAGATCGCCGCCGCCGTGAGCATGATCCGCCCCGACTGGCTGCAGACCTCGCTGCTGACCCTGCTCGGCAAGCACCAGCAGCGGCCCGCCCGAGACGTCATGCTCGCCCTCGTCTGGTGCGCCTACGACCCGGCCACCGACAGCCCCGGACGGATCAACCAGCCCGGTCCCTGGTGGGACGTCGCACGGCTGGCCGGCGCGGAGTCCAGCCACCAGCCGCCGAAGTACGCGCCGCCCGCCCCTGTTGTCGCTGCGAGCCCTGAGCGGATCCGCGAGATTCGCCAGCAGGCAGCCGCTGAGCACGCGCGTTCGATTGCGAGGGCCGAGCCGTGAGCGCGGACCTGTTCGACGGCGCATATCCAGATCCCGAGCCTGAGACCCCACCGCCCGGACTCGGAAAGGATGCGCAGAGGACGTGGCGTCGGAAGCGGATGCTCGAGCGCGGCGCCCATCCCGCCACCGGGGTGCCACTGAAGGGCAACGGCGAGACTTGCGGATCGTGCCGGTTCCTGTGGCCGAAGTTCGCCAACACCTTCAGCGGATGGAAGTGCGAACTGGCTGCCCATGGCAACAAGGACGGCCCCGACATGGTGAAGTCCTGGCCCGCCTGCAACTGGTGGGAGGCGCCCCGCAATGCCTGAGCACTACGCCCTCGGCCAGTCCATCACTGGCATGTGGTGGGCGCAATGCCACCGCTGCCCACACCACAGCCTCACCCGCACCAAGGCCGGAGCAGAAGCAGCGGCCCAGACCCACCAGAAGACCCACGAGAAGGAGAGCAGCAGATGAAGGAACACCGAGCGTTTCGAGCGACATTCGCAGTGAATGGGATCGGTGTACATGTCTACCGGGTCGCTTCTCCGGGCTGGCGGGCGATGTGGAACAGCTACCCATCGAAGACCATCGGGGCCGCGTTCGTGACCGGCTCGCTGTGCTGGTCCTTGGTCTGGAGGCGTCCATGAGCACTGACCTGGCCGTGATCGAGGCCGCACTCAAGGCGGCAACACCGGGACCGTGGGAAGCATCCGGGCACGATTCTGGGCACTCGATGTATGAGCTGGACTGGTATGTGGTCCAACCTGAGGCTGGAGACGCAATCTGCGATCTCGAATCCTATGAGCGAGTTACGTGCAATGAGCGGCACGCACAGACCACTGCCGAAGCCGACGCCCACCTGATCGCCAATGCGCCCACATGGCTGGCCGAGCTGCTGGAGCGGGTGAAGGCGGCAGAGGCGCACGTGGTGGAGTTGGCGCGCGATGCAGGGGATCAGCGCGCCATGTACCTCGATGCGCATGCCGCTGGTCTCAGGATGACCGAGCGAGCACATGTCGCAGAGGCTGAGGTCGAGCGGCTGGCCGATTGGAAAGCGTCGGCGCTGCCCGTGATGGATGGACTGCAAGAGCTGGGGAAGTCGCTCGGCCTGCCTCTCGGGGCTCGCATCACGGGACCGCTGGCCTACGTCGCAGCCGAAACGCTGAACGCTCGCGCAGAGGCCGCAGAGGCAACCATCGCGCGCGTCCACGCACTGGCCGACAGCTTCGAAGCTGAATGGCCTGCTGGACCTGATCGCGATGGAGCGACCGTCGCGCACCTCATCCGAACGGCGCTGAATCACACCGATGGCATTACCCCGGAATCCGCCACCAGTGACGAGATAACACTGATGGGCGGTCCGATCAGCAAGGGCTTCACCTTCCATCCCGAGCCTGGTGAAGCACTGGTGCGTCCGTGGCCGAGGTACGAACCGCCGGCCGGCGACCACGAGAGCGGAGGCTTGCCCTGGTTGGATCTCGACCCTTGGAGGTGTGGTGAGTAGACGTAGGCCAGCAGCCAAAGCGGAGGCTGCATCGAACAAGACATGCCCTCGTTGCGGTCACCGTGACGATCAGGGCTGGCTGTGTCACGACTGCACGAACTTCCTGCGGACGACTCTGCTCGCCATCCGATCCGACTGGCCCGACCTGATGGACGCCTACACGCGCTCGAAGGGAATCCCACTCGACAGCGAGGGGCATGGCACCACGCTACATTCGCCGCTGCCGTTCGATGAGCGGGCCGCCGAGGTGAGCCGCTACATCCGCGCCGTGCTCGTCTCATGGGCGATGGTCATCGTCGAGGACTTCGGATCGACCTGCCCACCCGACCGGATCGGAGCAATGATCGATCATCTGGTGGCGTGGCTGCCGACGATCCGCAAGCAGGTGTGGGCGCTCGAGATGTGCGATCAGGCGGACGACTTGCGGGCTTGGTTGCTCGGTGCTTTGCAGCAGGGAGAGGGGCGGCTGGTCACGTTACAGCGCGCGTCCTGCCCTGAGTGTGGCGGGCCACTGACGGCACGGGTTGGGCTGGACTGGTCCCGCAACCCGATGATCCGGTGCAGAGGACGCGACGACTGCAACCGTGAATGGGGAGCTGATGCTTGGGACGAACTCATGGCTGCATCTCAGGAGCGCGACGACGCGCTCCCCGAGGAGGATGTGCAGGCTGGATTCACCGCTGATTGGGCGACTGCGGAATGGATCGCGTCGGCGATGAACGTCTCTGCAGCTGCCGTTCGGACGGCGGCGTGGCGGCATCACTGGGACAAGCGACTGGCTGGCGGAACAGAAGATGGGCGGACGGTTCTGTACTCACTGGCCGACGTCGGGGAATGGTGGCGACGACGCGCCGCGAGACGCGCCGTGGAGGGTGCTTGACAAACCACCGTGATACAAAATAATAGGTTCTGAAAGGAAGTGGGCCTGGGGTGATTCACCTCGGGCCACTTTCAATTAGAGAACCCCGCGACGGGTGCAACCGTCCGGGGCCCGTGACCGACTGTTGAGGAGTCGATGTGCCGCACCCTATCAAGTCACGCCGCCTGTACGACAGCAAGATCCCCGCGAATGGTGCCAAGCGAGCCCGGCATGACGCGCTCCGACTGCTGGGCGACACGATCTACGCGGCGCGCATCGAATGCACGGGCGCCATCAAGATCGGCTGGACCTCCGATCTGTGCCACCGCCTGACGTGCCTCAAGCACACCCACCAGTCGCAGGTGGAACTGCTCGCGGTGGTGGTCGGGGCCACCCGCCAAGACGAGGCGCTGGTGCATGCATCCTTCGGCGATGAGCACCGCGAGCATGGACGCGAGTACTACCGCCCGACCCCTGCCGTCCTCGCTCTTGTGAACGAGTGGCGAGTCAGGGTCGGGTTGCCCACACTGGCGGCATAGGCCCCCGCCTCCACAGCCTGCACGCGGGGCAACCGCTGGCAACCGGTGTCCGCCTCCTCTCCTTGGCGTTGACCTGCCCCGCGTGCTCGATACTTGCCCTCGCCGCCGCGGCACCGCACCACACATGCACACGGCCTACGGATGGCTGATACCTAGAGGCAAGGGCGGATAGCCGGCGGCGAGGGCGAGGCAGCATGGCACGCAAGACAACCACACAGCGCGGCTACGGGTGGCGACAGCATGGCAAGCATCGCCTGTGGTGGAAGCGATACCTCACCACGTTCGGCCCTGTCGTCTGCGGATGCAAGGGCTGTCCCGTCTGCGGCCGCCCACCCTGCGGCCGCCTCGTCTACGCCGACGCAGCAATGAACCCAGATCGGCGACCGTTCCACCTAGGTCATGGGGTAGCGCTCAAGCATGGTGGAGACGGGCGCGACTCGGTGCCGTGGATCGCGGAATGCAACCTGCGAGACGCCGCATGCCTCACCAATCACGCGAATCACGAAAAATCCAGGCTGTTGTCGCTCTGACTAGGGGTTTCTTTCAGATTGACCGCTAGCCGTGACCCCGCCGTCGAACTTTTCTCTCTCCGGTTGGAGGCCTCGTGATCGACCTCGCTCCCGGGGCTGGCGTTTCGGCGATCTTGGCAGCGCGACCCGATCCGATGGCAGCGTTCAGTCAGCCGTGGATGGAGCGCCTCGCGGACGTCCCGGAGAACGCCTCGGTCCCGCTGGCGATGTCTGGTCCGCATCCTCGGGCGGTCGGTTCGTACGGCAGCGAGTGCTTGGCGTGGGCGCATCGTGAGTTCGGCCTGACGCCTCGGTGGTGGCAGGCGGTCGCGGTGCAGCGCCAGTTGGAGCATGACGCGGACGGGGTGCTGGTCTGGCGCGAGCTGTTGGAGTCTGGTCCTCGTCGCATCGGGAAGTCGACGCGGCTGCGTGTGGTGGCGGTGTGGCGGACGGCGAACGCGGGTCGAATCGGTGAGCCGCAACTCTCGATGCTCGTCAGCAAGGACCTCGCCGTGGCGAAGGAGATTCATTCACGTTCGTGGCGTTGGGCTGAGGCGAATCAGTGGAAGGTGGTTCGCCTGAATGGTGGGCAGGAGATCGAGACGGCTGCTCAGGATGGCCGCTGGCTTCTCCGGGCAGAGAACGCGGTTTACGGCTACGACGTCGGCTACGGGCAGGTCGATGAGGCGTGGGGCGTTGATCCTCAGGCAATCTCGGAGGGTTTGGAGCCGGCGCTGTTGGAGCGGCTGTGGCCTCAACTGCACCTGACGTCGACGGCGCACGCCCGGGCTTCGTCGCTGATGCGTCGTCGCCTGTTGGCCGCGTTGCGTGAGGCTGACCCGAACGTGCTGCTGATGCTGTGGGGTGCGCCTCCGGGCGCGGACTTCAGCAGCGAGGCGGTGTGGAGGGCGGCGTCTCCGCACTGGACGAACGACCGCCGCGACCTGATTGCCCGCAAGTACGCGGCGGCGCTGGCCGGTCAGGACGAACCCGAGTTCGACGACCCGGACCCGCTGCGTGGCTGGGCAGCGCAGTACCTGAACGTGTGGCCGCTGCTGGAGGAGTCGGAGGGCATCTTCCCGACGTGGGGCGAGTTGGCGAAGCCGCGGCCTGAGGAGGTCGAGGTGTTGGCGCTGGGCATCGCCTCGTCTCCGGATCACGGCTGGCTGAGCCTGGGGGCATCGATCGACAACGCACCGCTGCACCTGGCGCTATCTGATCGGCGTCGCGGCACGGAGCGCGCCGAGTTCGTGGCGAATGTGGCCCGCATTCAGGGCGAGCGTTCCTGCCCGGTGCTGGTGCGGGTGAAGAACTTCCTGATCGACGACCTCGAGGACGCCGGGGTGACTCTGACCATCGTGGATGGGGATGAGTTCGCGCAGGCCTCGACCGATCTGGACGCAGAGGTGACGGCCGGCACGGTCGAGCACGGCGACTATCCGGACCTCAATCAGTCTGTGTCCGTGGCGTCGTGGCGGACGGTCGACAACCGACGCCTGATCGACACGCGCCATGGCGACGTCTCGGCGCTCGAATCCGTCGCACTCGCACTGCGGGGGGCACGAAGCAGCGCCAATTACGACCCGATGGGCGGGATCTCGTGGTCAAGGAAGGGGGCTAGGAGTGGGATTTCGTGACACCCTCGCGAATCTCGTCGGCTGGGGCCAGAACACCCGCGCCCTCACTGCGGGAGACATCTTCCTGTCAACTGAGGCGCCGATCGAGTTCTATGACGTCGGCGGAGACAACGCGCTGCGCATCTCGGCCGTGTACTCGGCCGTCGGCCTGATCGCCGACGCGCTGTCCTCACTGACCATCGACTGCTTCCGCAAGGACAGCAACCGCATTCGCCAGATCGACCCGCCGCGCTGGCTCGACCAGCCGGACGACCGGATCAGCGACTTCGACTGGATGCACCAGGCAGCCACGTCTGCGCTGTTGCGTGGCAATGCGTTTGGTCTGGCGTTCCGTGACCAGTACTCACGGGTTCGTGAGGTCGAGTGGCAGCACCCGTCCTGGGTGAGCGTAGACGAAACGAGCCAGTGGCTTCCCAAGTACAACGTCCGCGGACAGGTTCTGTTCTCCGAGCGCACCCGCCCTGGTGGCGGCGTGGTACACGTTCCCGGCTTCATCCTTCCGGGAAGTGTGCAGGGGCTGTCTCCGATCTCGCTGTTCCGTCACCAGATCGAGACGTCACGGTCTGCCCAGCAGACTGCCCGCGACTGGTACTCGGAGCGGGCACTGCCGGCTTCGGTGCTGTCGAGTAAGGGCAAACTGCCGGCTGGGCGCGCGGAAGAAATTCAGGACTCAATCGAGATCGCGCCCGGCGGGATCATGGTGCTAGACGGCACGAACTGGGAGTGGACGCCGATCTCGATTCCGCCGGCGGACATGATGTTCCTCGACGCGATCGAGGCGACCGCCAACCAGATCGCGGCGATCTTCCGGGTTGACCCGGAGGACGTCGGAGGGAAGCCGAACAGTTCCCTGAAGTACTCGACTGTCGAAGGCAACCAGCGCAAGCTGAACGTCCGGACACTTCTGTCGTGGGTGCGCCGCTTCGAGCAGGGTCTACGTCCGCTGATGGACGACCCCACAACCGAGTTCCTTCGCTTCAACCTCGACGACTTGGCCCGTCCCGACGCGATGACGCGGATCAAGATCGAGTCGGAGCAGCTTTCGAATGGAACCCTGCTGCTCGACGAGGCCCGGGTAAGTAACGGGCGCGACCCGCTGACCGCCGAGCAGGTGGCCGACTGGCAGGCGTGGTACCGCAACAAGCAGAGCGCCCCCGCCGACCTGACCGACCAGATCCGTGCAGTCATCGCAGACATCAACAAGAAGGGGGACTGACGTGCCCAACCCCACCCTGCGCCGGCTGCTCGTTGAGCGTCCGGTCGAACTTCGAGCCGCGCCCGAGGGCAGCACGTCTCCCGGCGTGCTGTTCGGATACGCGCTGACCTACAACGAGCAGTCCCGAGATCTCGGCGGCTGGTCGGAGATCATCGACCCGGCCTGCTTCGTCGAATCGCTGGCCCGTCACGACCGGGTGATGTGCAGGGCAGAGCACAAGTCGTCGATGCTGCTCGGCACCACCGACGCCGAAACGCTGCGCGTCCGTTCCGACGACATCGGGATCTTCTACGAGGTCGATCTCCCCGACACGACCGCGGGGCGTGACGTTGCCGTGCTCGCGGGCCGCGGGGACTACCGGTTCTCCAGCTTCGCCTTCTACGAGGGCGACGGCCACTGGGAGCCGTACGAGATCACGGACGGCGAACTCGTCTGGCGCGTGATCCGCGGAACCCTCGTCGACGTGGCGCCGGTCGCTGACCCGGCGTACTGGTCCAGCTCGGTCGCCAAGCGCGACCTTGACGCCGCGGTCGCGGCACTCACCACCCCGCCCACCGACTCCGGTGACGCCGACCTGGCGCACCGGTCAGCGCAGACCACGGCCGCGCGCCTACGTCTGCTCAACCTCCGCCAGGAGAAAGGAACCATCCGATGATTGACGACCTGAAGCGCGGCCTCCAGGACATCCTGAACAAGCGCGCCAACCTGTTCGAGACGGAGGCGAAGCCTCTGATCGAGATTGCGGGCACCCGAGACTTCACTGCTGAGGAGCAGGCGAAGGACGCTGACGTTGAGGCCGGTCTGCTCCGGTACGACCGTGCGATTTCGATGGTGCGCGGGCAGATCGAGGCCGAGTCCCAGCGTGAGGCGATGGGTCTCAACGGTGGGGCGCTCGACAAGCGCGAGTCCGGCGTGGGTGCCGAACTGCGCTCGGTGCTCGTGGAGCGCACGAAGTCGGGGACGGACCTCAACTTCACCACGGCCGAGATCAACCGTGCCCTGACCAACCTGACCGCATCCGACGGCGGCGGCAACGTCATCCCGTCGACCTTCTGGGGCGAATTCGTGCAGCCGCTGCGCGACCAGGCCTCCGTGATCGATGCGGGCGCCCGGGTGATCGTCACCGCCTCCGGCGAGGACATCAAGATCCCGAAGCTGAAGACGTTCGGTGCAGCCGAGAAGGGCAAGGCTGCAAACGCTGCGCTGGCTGGAACGGATCCGACGTTCGAGCAGGTCACGTGGTCGACCACCAAGTACGACCAGGTCATCCTCACCCCGCGCGAGCTGGTCGAGGATGCGGCGATCGACATCGAGGGTTTGGTGGGCGGCCTGATCGGCCAGAACATCGGCCTGCTGCTGGGCTCCGACCTTTCGACCAACACCGCGACCAACGCCACTCTGGCCGTGACGGGCGCCGGGTACACCCCGACGTACGACGAGCTGGTGGACCTGATGTACTCGGTGACCCGGCCGTACCGCAGGAACGGCGCGTGGCTGGCGAACGATCTCCTGATCGCCGCCGTCCGCAAACTGAAGGACAGCACCAACATGCCGATCTGGCAGCCGTCGGTGCAGGCCGGGGAGCCGGACATGCTGCTCGGCAAGCCGATCTACGGGGACGCCTTCCTCGACGCCCCCGCCGCCGGCACGAAGTACCCGCTGCTGTTCGGCGACTACTCCCGCGTCTGGGTCCGCATGGTCGGCTCGCTGCGCATCGAGCGCTCCGACCAGGCCGCGTTCCTGAACGACCAGATCGCCTTCAAGGGTGTCCTCCGCGCCGGCTCGGTCCTGACCGATGCCAACGCGGTGAAGTCGTTCAAGTCCAAGGTCGCCTGACCGTGAGGTTCGCGGTGGCCCGCCCGGCGCAAGCGGCGATCCCGCCTGCCGGGCGGGCTGCCGTCCCTGCCCGTCCCATCACCAGAGACGACGAGGAGGAGGTGCGGAATGGGAGCATGGATTCAAGCGGACGACCTGCGGGGCTTCCTCACCAACAGCAAGGCTGACGACGAGCCGTATCTCAGTCTTGCTGCCGAAATCGGCTGCGGTGAGGTCGACAAGGCGTGCGGTCCCACGCTGCTGAAGACGATCCCTGACGAGCGCGTGGAGACTGCGAAGCACCGCGCGCTTCTGTCGTGCCGCGTCCGGGCGCTGACGTCTGTCGTCGACGCAACCACCAGCGAGGACGTCACGGACCAGTTCGTTGCCGTCAAACAGACGCTCCGCCGTGTCGACGGCGGACGGGTTGGTGGCCCGCTCCTCGTCACGTTCACCAGCGGCGAGGACGCTGTGCCGGAGTGGGCACGCTCCGCCGCGCTCCACGTCGCCCAGCAGTACCTGGCGACAATGCGCCGCTTCGCGGTCGCCGGCAACCCAGCGCCGACCGGCTTCCTCGTCCCGAATGTGGCGATGGAGGAGATGCAGGGACACCTGCTGATCTCAGGTCTGGGGATGTGACGTGACCACGCTGCGTTCCTCGATCGCCACAGATCTCATCACTGCACTCGCCGATGGCCTGCAGTCGGAACTGGGCACCGACGTGCTGGTGACGGTCGGTCTTCCGGTCGGCATGAACTCGGGCGACTATCTCGGGATCGGAATCGTGGACCCAGAGGACGCGAAGTCGCGCAGCAGCTTCAACTCCACGATCACATGGGCGACCGACATGACGGTGGACGGCTTCGACGAGGTCGGGGAGTTGTCGCTGGCTGCGGTCGCGATCCGTGGCAGTGACGACCTGTCGGAGCCGATCGCGGCCGTCAACTCGATCCTGTCGGACCTGATCGCATGGCTGCGGTCGAAGTGGTCCACTTCCGACCTTCTCGGCATCGAGGGCCTGTGGGATCTGCGGGTCTCCAACCTCGACCTCACCACCTACCAGAACGAGTCCGGGTGCGCCGCCTACCTCCAAATCCGGCTCGCCTTCCAAGCAACCATCTAGGAGCGACCCTGTGAAGATCCAGCGAATCGACCCGATGGGCGGTGGGCAGGTCCACGCCCTCGGCATGAAGTACGTGGAGCGCGACGAGGTGGTGGACGTCCCCGAGGATGCCGCCGCCCTGCTGCTCATTCAGACGGAGAACTGGCGGCTGCCCGACAAGGCACCGAAGAAGGATGAGGACTTCCTGTCGAAGCTTCTCGCCGACCACCACCGGAGCCTGCTGATCGGCTCCGGACTCAGCCCCGAGCCGCAACCCGCGGCCGACCCCACCGGAGAGGGTGACCAGGCATGACCGTCTACCGCGATGCGCAGCTCACGATGAGCGCCGCCCAGTCCGACAATGCGACGGCGGCAACGCTGGACCGCCGCATGCCGTACACCGGGGATCTGGAGATCGAGTGGCAGCCGAACGATCAGCAGTCGGAGCAGGTCGAGTCTGGCGCGATCGCCTCAGTGTCGGCGTCCTACCGTCCCACTGAGTCGGTGACTGGAACCTACAACACCGAGATGAAGGGCAAGGGTATGGGCCGCCTGCTCAAGGGCGGCTTCGGTGCCGGCGCGACTACCCTCGTCTCCACCGGCCTGTACCAGGAGAACTTCTACCCGGGCACTGGGCCGCTGTTCGACTGCCACACGTGGCAGGCGGTGCGCAAGCTGCTGGACGGCACCGACGCGGTGTCGACGTTCATCGGCATGTGCGTGAACTCGATGGAGTTCAGCATGGACAACGCCGGGGTGCTGAAGCTGGCGGTGGAGTTCATCGGCCGCACCATCGACAAGGTGGGCGCGATCTCGAAGGCGTCCGTCTCGGCGGTGTCCGCGAACCGGTTCACGTTCGCCGGGTTCTCCGCCTACACCGGCACCCTGACCGAGCCGACCGGGACCACGCTCGGTTCTGCGGTCACGGCGCTGACGGACCTGCGGACGTTCTCGATCAAGATCGAGAACAACCTCACCGATGACGATTTCCGTTCGGACGGCTCTGGCTTGATGGCCCAGCCGACGGTTCTGCGGCGCACGATCACCGGCCAGTTCGAGGCCCGCAACACTGCCGCCATTCAGGCGTTCCGCACGACGTGGATCGCGAACGGCACGACCCCGCTCGTGGTCAACTTCACCGCAGGCACCGCCGACGCGGTGCAGTTCGTGCTGCCCGCGATCCGGCTCACGAACCCGCCGACGCCGAACGCGGACGGGAACCAGCCTCGCGTCACGAACCAGTTCGAGGTGTTGAGCAACGGCACCTCGACGCAGCCCATGTGGTGCGTGGTCCGGACGGACGACACCGCCCTGTAGATGGCCGAGATGGAGGCCCGGCTCGACGAGTTCAAGAAGGCGGGCGCGAAACTGCAGGAGTTGGCGGATCGCAAGCTTGTGCTGTCGATGCGCCGCGACCTTCGGACGCTCGCCAAGCCGGTCTCTGAGCGCGTCCTGAACGCACTGGCCGACGCGATGCCGCACGGCGGCGGGCTGTCGGATCGGATCAAGTCGCAGGGGCGAGCCTCGGTGCTGATCAACCTGAAGAGCGGCGTCCGGATCCAGTTGTCGAACAAGGCCGGAATGTTCATGGGCCAGTTCGAGAAGGGCTCCATCAGGCACCCAGTGTTCGGCGTCTGGCTCCCCGGTCAGAAACCGCAGACGGTGCCGGCCAACGCGGGCATGCAGCAATTCGAAAAGGAAGCGGACGAGCTCGGCGCGCAGGTGTCCGAGAAGGTCACCGAGACGATGAGGAGAGCCCTGTGATCCGGATCATCACCAAGCGCAACGATGCGGACCTGCCGATCGAGATGGAGGGTCCGTACGAGTCGCGCGAGGTTGGCGAGGTCCCCGGCACCCTAGCGCTGCGGTTCGACGCCGAGCTGGCCGCGTTGAAGCTGGCAGGCATGGACCTGTGCGGCGTGAAGCGATGGACCGAAGCCGTGTTCCGAATCCGCCGTTTCTCCGCCCGTGCCCGCGACATGGTGGTGCAGGTCACGTCCCCGGAGTGGCTGCTGGCCCACCTCGAGGCCGAGCAAGTCGAGTGGGGCCGTGAGCATGAGCAGCTTCCGGAGGATGAGCGGCGGGCAGAGTTCGAGGAGTGGGCGAACGAGCGCCGGGAAGAGGCCATAGAGGAGTGGGTCGCGACCCAGCCGGACTACCTGCTCGCGCAGATCGTCGGCTACTGGGCGGCGATCAACCTGGGTGGTGGTCACCGAACTCTGCTGGACGTGCTTCAGATCCCGGATCGTGACATCGAGGAACTGACCGACGTGCCGGAGTGGCCGCAGGAGGACGACCCGGAGGGAAAAGCGTAGGGGGGTTCATCTCCAGCCAGGAGCACACCTCCTACGCCGACGCGGTGGAGCCTGCCGAGTTCCTTCCGGTCAGGGTGCTTCTGGTCCGCTGGACGATGGAGATCTGCGCGCTGTTCGGCGCGATCGCCCCCTCCGCTGTGGAGTTGCTGCCGTGGTGGCAGTTCGAGCAGGCGTGCGAATTGGTCGAGGACCGCAGACGGGAGGTGCAGCGTCGTGGCTGACATCACCAAGGTCCTGAAATACGTCATCATCGGCGACACGTCGAAGGCTGCGGCTGGCCTCAAGGGCTTGTCGAAGGACATGAAGGACACCGCCAAGAGCGGCACCGGGTTCAAGGGTCTGGGCAACAGCCTGCGGGACGCATTCAAGACGGGCGGCGTGAAGGGTCTCGGCGGGGCGCTGAAGGGTGCCGCGTCCGAGGCTGGCGGGCTGAAGGGCATAGTCGGCAAGGTCGGTATCGGTCTGGCCGCGACGGGCGCTGCTGCCGTCGCAGCAGGTGCGGCGATTGCGGTGAAGTTCGGCGCCGACTCGGTGAGCACCTTCAAGAAGGTCGCCGGGGAAGTCCTCAAGCTGAAACGGATCACCGGCTTATCGACCGAGGATGCGTCGCGGCTCGGGTTCGCGATGAAGCAGTCCGGGGTGGACGCTACCAAGGGCGCGACGGGGCTGAAGTTCCTCGGCAAGAATCTGGGCAACGCGGCGGACGGCGGCAAGAAGGCCGCGGCGATGGCGAAGCTGCTCGGGTTCGGGTTCACCGATGCCAGCGGCAAGGTGAAGCCGATGGCCGACCTGATGCCGAAGCTGGCCGACAAGTTCGCGAGCATGCCGGATGGTGCCGAGAAGACGGCGCTGGCGATGAAGCTGTTCGGGCGTTCCGGAACCGACATGCTGCCCTTCCTGAACAAGGGCGCGGACGGTCTCGCGAAACTGGCGAAGAAGTCGGACGAGTTCGGCAACACCCTGACCGACAAGGATCTGGACGCGCTGAAGCAGAGCAAGCAGGCGCAACGGGACTGGGACGCCGCGATGCAGGGCCTTCAGGTCACCCTGGGCAAGTACCTGCTTCCGGTGCTGACCCAGTTTGCGACCATGATCAACTCGGCCGCGATCCCGGCAATGCAGGGCATCGCGCAGTGGATCGAGAAGAACCACGCGCTGTTCGACGGGCTCGGCCAGATCGTGCGCTGGGTGTGGAACAACGTGCTGCTGCCCGCGTTCAAGCTGGCGATCTGGGGGCTCACCTCTCAGGCCATCGCCGCGGGCCAGCTGGTCGCTGCGATGGGTCGCCTGACCGGCAACAAGGACATGGAGAACTTCGGCAACGCCGTGGTTGCTGCCGCTCAGGACACGCAGGAATGGGCCAACAGCCTGCAGGGAATCCCGGACGAGGTTGCCCCCACGATCGACACGAAGACCGATCAGGCCACGAAGAAGGTCACCGCGATCAATGGCAAGATCCAGGGACTGAAGGACAAACTGGTCACCGCTCGCGCGAAGGGCGACACGAAGGAAGTCGACCGGCTGAAGACGAAGATCGACAAGCTGCGGGACAAACGGATTGCGATCACCACCGACCTGAAGAAGGGCAAAGGCGTCACCTTCGGCGGGACGCTGAAGATCGGAAGCGACGGCACCGCTCGCATCTCCATGAGGCGCAGGGGTGGCCCGGTGCGCCGCGGTCACCTGTACGGCGTGAACGAGGAAGGTCTTGAGCTGTTCGCCCCGCAGCAGAACGGCTACATCATTCCGGCTGGTCCGAGCCGGCAGATCATGGCTGCTGCTGCGGGCGGTGGTGGTGGTCGCCAGACGGTCGCACAGTTCAACTTCTCGGTTCCTCCGGGCGCAGACCAGCACGCTTTCGGGCGGATGATCCGCAAGGCCCTGGTTGATCTTCAGCGTGATACCGGTCTGGTGGTTCCGTAGATGGAGGGCAAGTCGTGAGCGTGCAGCTCAAGCTGGAGTGTTCCTTCGACGGCACCGGTTCGTCGTGGACGACTCTCACGTCGTGGTCGGGCAAGGACTACCTGCTTCAGGCGCGCGGGATCGACATCACCCGTGGCCGCGACGACGAGACGGGGGAACCGATCAGCCCCGGAACGATCGGCTTTGTCCTCGACAATGCGGACTATCGGTTCAGCCCGGGCATCACGTCGTCGCCGTGCTACCCGTACCTTGAGCAGCCGGGCAGTCTGCTGCGGCTGTCGGCGTGGGTGAACGGTGCGTGGCAGAAACTGTTCTACGGGACGGCGCAGTCGTGGACGGCGACGCTCGACGGTGACCTGACCGGCAAGAAGTCGATCTGCACCGTCACGGCCACCGACACGCTCGGCGTCTTCCCTTCATACATGCTGCAGCAGGCATCCTCAGAAATCATCAAGAGATACCGACCCGTTGCCTACTGGCCGCTGAACGACACCGAGTCACCAGCAACCGCGCTGGTCGGGCAGTCTGTTCTGAAGGATCCCTCAGGGACCGCATCGGGTTGGGGTTCGGGATCGCTGCTACCAATGGATGAAGGTGATACGGCACACCCGCTCTTTACGTCGAACTCAACCGGGTTGGTTGTCTCTTCTATGCTCACGCTGGCAGCACCCTGCACGGTCGTCTTTGTTCTAATGAGTGCTCCGACCGCGACCGCGCTGGGGTTGATTACCCTACTCCGAGGTATGTATAACGCAGCCGGGACGACTCAGTACGACCTCCTCTGGCGTGACTCTGTAGGTCTCGGCATCAGCACAACCACAGCAGGATTCGGCGTTCCCACTAGATGGCCTGCATTGCTCGCCCTGTCGAGTGATGGGCATGGCTATATGGTGGATGCGGACGGGAATACCTACACGGCGACTCCGGCCGTGTCGCCCGGGAGTCTTCGAATCAAGACGAGCATTCAGCTGAACACGCATGACTACGTGTTGGGCTCGACTTGGTCAGCTGGACATTTGGCCATCTTTGATAGGGCGCTGTCCCTGAGTGATCTCTCCGGAATGGCAGCCCAATTGATCGGCTCCCGCACCCCGGCATCCGAAACCGCAGCCTCCCTGCTTGCGTCATGGGTTGAGATGTCGGTCACCGGTGGCACAGTCGGTGAGGCTGCGCTACCTCCATGCAAGGACCGCGACGCCGCAGAAGTCATGAACTCTCTGGTCGCAAGCATGGGGGCACGCCTGGTAGACGACCTTGCTGGGGGACTCTCGTGGATCGATTTCGGCCCCTCCACCACCCCTGTAGCGATCCCAAAGACGACCACCGATCTCGCGTGGGGCACCAGCAGCACGGGGTGGATGTCTGAGCAGACAGTGACCTTTCCGGACGGCTCCACCTACACGGCCACTCGGAGCGATGGTGCACGAAAGACAGGCCCTGGACTAGAGGCGGTTCACTCCGATCCGGGCAAGGACCGCTCGATGGCCGACTGGAATGTGCATTCCGGTACTCTCGGTGGACGCTGCTCGCAGGTCCCGGTCGACATGATGGGACTCACCGAGGCGCAGCGGGCCAGCCTTGCCGCCCTCGCTCCCGGATCTCGTATCACTCCTCCGTCGTACGCCTACATGCCCTCCGGTCTGATCCTGATCGTAGAGGGCGTGGAGCACCACATCGACGCCGAGACGTGGACGGCGACATTCAAGACCAGCCCCGACATCTACAGCCGGCTCCTGATCTGGGACTCCGGAGACACCTGGGATGGCGGGAAGTTGTGGGCACCATGAGGAAGAGGTTCTGAGATGGCGATTGTCGCGGGACAGCCCGCTTCTGCGGCGGACGTGAACGCCTTGCTGCAGATGGGATCAAAAGTCACATTCACCACGACCACGCCCGCGGGGTCGGGGTGGCACCGAACCCTTCAGGGCGGGGAGTTCACGGAGTTCTTCTTCCTGTCCACCGGCAACGTCTCGGCTACCACTACGGTGACGCTGGACTACACGATGCCGGTCGACAACCGCCCCACCAACAAGACCACCATCACCGCCGCTTCCTCGACCACCACCAAGCTCGCGGCTGCCGTGGTCGACTCGGCAGGCGCGGTCGCGGTCTACAACGGGCACAGCTCGGCCGCAGTCGTCTACATTCACGGCATCTACCCCAACGCCTGAAGCCATGACGGACGAGATGACGCAGCACTCGCTCTCCGAGCGGCTCGTGCGCATGGAGGGCAAGCTCGACGCCTATGCTGCGGGCCAGTCCGCGACTCTCGCCGAACACGCGCGGCGGCTCGACGGCCACGACAAGGACATCCGTGAGCTGCGGGAATCGGAGACCGCTCCACCGGTATCGGTCAAGTCGACATCCACGGCGCAATGGGTCGGCATCGGCGTCTCCCTGCTCGTCGCACTGATTGGCGTCCTTGGGTTCATTGTGACCCTGATCCGCATCATCCCCGACGTCCCCTGATCCATCCATCACTGCTACCCCGAGAGAGGGGCGCTTCACCATGCCTGAATCCGATGCGGATCTGATCGCCCAGCGCGACGAGCAGGAAGCCGAACGCGACGACTGGACCCCGCCCATCGATGAGCCCGAGGACGGCACCGACGAGGAGGTGCAGTGATGGTCGCCGGCGTGACGTCGATCGGCGGCAAGTTCTGGCTTGCCGGTGATGCTGCAGCGTCGTACCTGCGCATGGTCGCCGACAGCGGCAACCTGACCGGGCTGGCCGCGGCGGGGCGCACCAGGGAGCAGCAGGCGGCGCTCTACGACGCATACCTCCACCACGGCGGCAACCTCGCTGCGAAGCCGGGCCACAGCCTGCACGAGTCCGGCCTGGCGATCGACGTGACCCGCAAGAGCCCGCTGCAGGTGTGGATGGTCGCTGGCGGCTCGACGATGAGCGTTCACGGTGGCGAGGGGACCCGCGCGCAGGAGTACGGCTGGTTCCGGACCGTGCCGTCGGAGGCGTGGCACTTCCGGTACTACCGGGCCAAGGACAAGCACCGTGCGGCAGCCCTGGCTGCCCGTCTCGTCGAGCTTGGCTACTCCAACGTGAAGGCCTTCCAGAAGGCGCACGGCCTCGTCCCTGATGGCGTGGACGGCCCGCTGACGTGGCACGCGCTACTCACCGGCACCATTCCCGCCCCGACGCCCGACCCGACACCCGCCACGGTGCTTGCTCTGCGGGTCGCGACGTTCAACACGATGGACCCGGCGCTGACCGGCTCGAAGCCGCTCACCGCTTCCCGTGCCGCCGCGCTCGGCACAACGGCAGCGAAGGCGAAGGCGGACGTCTACCTGCTCAACGAGTGCCCGGAGGCGATCCGCGACGTGCTGCGGGCCGCGATGCCGGGCGGTGGCGCTCGCTGGTTGGTCCGTCCCCGTGGCGCGCAGGCGATCATGTGGGACTCCGACCGGCTCGCCGAGATCGCAGAGACCGCAGTCGACTTCAAGGGCATCAGCTACCAGGGCGGCCAAATCTGCGTGTTGAGGGACAAGAGCACCAGGCAGCAGGTCGTGTTCGGCTCCTATCACCTGACGCCCAACAGTCGCTCGACGGACGCTCAGCAGCGCTCGCAGATGTCGCAGATGATCGCAGCGATCCGCAGGTTTGGTCAGGGTCCGCGGATCCTCGGCGGCGACGGCGTGAACGACAACGCTTGGCTGCCCGGCTGGGATGATGCGCGCGAGAAGGCAGCGAACAGCAGCACCCGAGACGCCAAGACCTACCAGGACAAGGCGATCACCGACCGCATCCACTCCGACCATCTGACCCCGGTCGACTGGCGCGGCTACAACGTGAAGCCGTCCAGCGGCTCGGACCATGCGCTGGTCGTCACCGCCGTCAACGTCCCGATCCAGACCAACAGCACGCTCTGAGGAGGAGCATCATGAACCCGCTCACCATGATTCCCGACGCCGTCCGGAAGGGTATCTACGTCGGCTACTTCGTCGTCGGTGTCCTGATCGGCGCCGTGCAGGTCGGCTACACGGCGGTCAACGCCCTGCAGCCCGACTGGCTGACCATCTCGCTACAGGTCTACGCCTATGTCGGGATCGCGCTCGGCCTCACCGCCGCCAGCAACGTCCAGTCGACCGATTCCGGCGACTGATCTACAGCGCACCCTCGCCGCCCTGTCCGAGGGTGCGCGAGTGCTGCGCATCCACCACATCCACTGGGCCGCCGACAGCATCGATGAGGCCCGCAAGCTACTGACCCGAGAGGCTGACCATGGCAGGCATGACCAACACCGAGGCGCAGGCAACGCTTGACGCCCGGTTCCCGACGACCGGCGCGACGGACTACATCGCCTACAGCGCCAACGGGACGAGCGAGACCGGATCGCTGGCCCGGACCGCGATCGGTGCTACCGGCTGGGCTGCGGCGACCGCCGCCGATCCCAGCGTGAAGGCGAACGCCAGCATCCTGACCACGGCGGCGGCGACCGGCGCAGTGACGATCACGCACTGGGCGATCTTCAACGCCAGTACGGCGGGCACTCAGCGGTGGGACTGGACTGCCCTCACCGCATCGAAGACACTCGGCATCGGCGACACTGCCTCGTGGGCGGTCGGTGCGCTCCAACTCACCCTCACTTGATCGGAGGCTGACGCATGGCGATCACCACGCGCGACCAGCTCGCAGCCGCCCTCGCCGGCTCCTACGATCGACCGTTCTTCAAGGGCTCGGCGACCGCTGTGGTCGGGTTCATCTATGCGCTGTTTCGGGCGTCCGGCGGAGATCCTGCCGCATCCACGCTGGCGAACCCGACCACCACCGGACGCGCGCTCGACCGCACCAGCTCGGGCGCGATCCCGTTGTGCGCGACAGGCTCGGGCAACACCTTGTACCTAGCTGGGTTGCAGGTCGCGGGTCCGACCATCGGCAACGTGGGCATCTACGACCGGGCGGTGGAGTGGGGCGGCCTGTCCGGCACCGTGACCACGGCACAGTCCCTGTCCGCGGTGACGCTTCCCGCGCGCTGCGGTGACGGCACCGGATACGGCATCTGGCTGGAGATCTACACCGCGCTGGGCTCTACCGCGTCGGCGACCGTGACGGCCTCCTACACCAACCAGGCGGGCACGTCGGGACGCACCGCCACCCTGATCGGCGGCATCCCGGCATCGATCCCCGCGAACCGCGTGATGCAGTTCGCGCTGCAAGATGGCGACACTGGTGTGCAGTCCGTCCAGTCGGTGACCTCAACCACGAGCACCGGCACGGCGGGCAACTTCGGTGTCACGATCCGCAAACTGATCGACACCGTCCCTAACGCCACTGCGAACGTCGGCTACGTGAAGGGCTACGCCGAGACCGCACTGGCGATCATTCCCAGCGATGCCTGTCTGGAGATCCTGGTGCAGGCGTCTACCACCTCCACCGGAACCCTGTTCGGCAAGCTCTCTATCGCGCAGGGCTGACGCGGAAGGGTGGGTAGCTGATGGCTCACACCTTCCTTGCCACCCCCTACAAGGAGCGGAGGTGGTCGACCGCTGAGGGTGACCTGCTCGGAGACCTGTCGCTGCTCGAATTGTTCGGCGATGTGCCGGCCAACGACCTCGTCGGAACTGGCGCGGCCGCCTCCGCCGGGGCGGGGGCGCTACTGCTTGCGGCCGTCCTTGGCGGAACCGGTGGCGCTACCTCTGGCGGGTCCGGGGCGGCCACACTCAGCGCGTCCATCGCCGGGACTGGCGGGGCGGTCTCGGGAGGCATGGGCTCGGACACACTCGTCGCCACCGTCTCCGGAACAGCCTCGGCCGTCTCCGGCGCGCAGGGTGCGGTCACCCTCACCGCCGCACTGTCCGGCACTGCTGCGGCGGGCACCGGCGCGCAGGGCCAGTTCACCGACACCGGCATTTCCGGCAGTACTGGGGCGGTCTCTGGCGGCACTGGTGAGGTAACCCTCATCGCGACCCTGTCGGGCACCGGCAACGCGAACAGCGACGGCACCGGCAGTATTGTCCGCACCGCCGCTCTTGCGGGCACCGCGAACGCCGCGAGCGGGGCCGTGGGAGCCGTCACCATTCATTCCGTGCTGGCGGGAACCGGTAACGCCGGTACGGCGGGCATGGGGGGCGTCACGGCCCGCCTGGCGCTCACCGCGACCGGCGCCGCAGTCGTGGACGCACTCGCCACACTCCTCGGCATCTATGCCCTCGCAGGCATTGCAGCAGCCCTCACCGGCTCCAGCGGCGCCATCGGAGTCGACGCGCCGCTCCCGTCCATCCCGACGCTTGCACGCACCCTGCGCGTCTTCGGTGAGGGCCGCGCCCTCGGCGTGCTGTGGGAATCCCGCACACTGACCGTCGAATACGAGGCCCGCATGCTGGCCATCCCGCCCGAGGATCGCACCTATCCCATCGCCTACGAATCGAGGACCCTGCCGTGCAGATGATCGCCCACGACCCGGATGCGAAGCTCGACTACTGGTTCGACTGGAATGTAGCCAGCCCCACCGGCAAGACGTGGCTTGACGGCGACACCATCGCCAGTGCCACCATCACCTGCGCCGACCCGACCGTCACCATCACCAACGTCTCGCACGCCACCGGGACCACGGTCGGCTGCTGGGTGGCCGTCACCCCGGCGACCGTCAGCCCCGTCAGCCTCCGCTGCCACATCGTCACCGCGGCGGGCCGCGAGGACGATCGCACAATGCTGCTCTCCATCAGGGAGCGCTGAGCATTGCCTCTTCCCGATGGCCTCACCGCCGCCATTGCCGCCGTAGAGGCGCAGGCGACCGCGCTCTCCAACCGCTACGACGCCGCGCAGGCCGCGGCGGTCACCCTTACCGACGACCTCGAAGCAGCCGAACAGCGGGCCATGATCGCCGAAGCTAAGTTGGCACGCGCCCGCCTGCGCCCTGGCATCGACGTTGCCGGACCTGACAACACCGGTACCATCCCGGGGGAACCGCGCACCAACTGGAATGCGCCCGGGACCGTGGGCAAGGTAGCAGTCGCGCCCGGGACGTACGACACGCAGGACTTCTACGGCGACTGCTACCCCGCAGACCCGGCCGGCACCTACCTGTTCCGCGGCTGCCGCTTCCACGGCGGTGTCGGGCACCCGAGCGGCAACCGCGGCTGCTTCTACTGCTGGAATCTCACCACCGGATGGGCGACCTTCGAGGACTGCACCTTCGCCCCCGACAGCCCGAGCTACTACCGCGACGGCATTGTGGGCCACCGCTACACCGCCAGCCGATGCCAGTCGTTCGGTGGTACTGACGGATTCGGCGTCAACGGCAACGGCGGCGCGATCATCGAATGGCCCTACGTCCCCTGGCTGACCTGGTTCAAGCAGGACCCGGCACACACGGACGGCACCCACAACGATCCGGTAGCGATCCAAGGCGGCGGGCCTAATGTCGTCAGGGACGGCAACCTCGCCTGCTACGTCAAGGTCGCCGACACCTCAACCGGACCCAACACCCGTCCCGCACCCAACGGCATGTTCTACGGCGGCTCGGCGATCATCGTCAATCAGGCCAAGAGCCTCGACGTGATCCACGACACCACCATCTCGGGCAACCTGCTGTCTGGTGGCTACGCGCAGTTGCAACTCAACAACAACCGCGGGACCGGATACGTCCTCGCCGTCACGCTGGGGCCAAACCAGTATGACCGCGACGTCTACAACAACAGCAGAGCCGCCGTAGACAAGCGCTGGATCTGCCTCGTACCGAACGGCGGCGCGATCACCGCCAACATGGCCGAACAGCGCTGGGCCGACGACGGCACCGCACTCACGCCCGGGCTGGCGACCGGAATCCGCACAGTCTGACCCGCCCCCAGCCACAGCGCCCCCGCTCACCACGAGCGGGGGCGCTTTCGTCGTGCCCGGACGCCTCGGCGGTACAATGGACGCAGGCCCCGGTTGAGGCTCCACCTCCCGGGCTTGGATTCCCACACTCTTTACTAGATTCATACTGACCACCGTCTGACTAGGTATGATAGTTCCCTTACAAGGAGGGGGTCGGCGGTTCGAGCCCGTCTGCGCCCACGAGTGTGAGGCTGCGAACGGCTCCAGCCCGGTCGCTTCGACCGAGAGCGCGAACAGGCGCTCGGCGGCGTCCACGTCGATGGCCCACTCCTTTTGCCCCCGCCCGTGCCCGGGTCGGTGTGGTCGGGAGGCACGACGCCCTTCATCGAACAGTCCTCGCCGTACACCCCGCCCCGGTCGACCAGTTCGGGCGCGGTGGCCGCCCACAGCCCGGGCGCCGCACCCCGGGCGGACGTCCTGAACAATGGGTTCGGGTTTGCCCTCCGGCGTCGATCCACCGCCGCTTGAGCAGCCCTCCCGCGGCATGTGCCGCTGCAGGTCGGTGATGATGACGAAGGTTGTCGGAACCGACCCGTACCCTGCAGGGGTGGACACGACGGAGGAGTTCCGGGCGGCGGCGCTGGCGGTGCTGCGGCGACTGGTCGGACGCGATGACGCCACCTTCCACGACGGCCAGTTCGAGGCCATCTCCGCCCTCGTCGCCGACCGGCACAGGGCGCTGGTGGTGCAGCGCACCGGCTGGGGGAAGTCCGCCGTCTACTTCGTCGCGACCGCGCTGCTGCGTGAGCAGGGTGCCGGTCCCACGGTGATCGTCTCGCCACTGCTCGCGCTGATGCGCGACCAGATCGCGGCCGCCGCAAGGGCCGGCGTCCGGGCGGTGACGATCAACACCGCGAACGCCACCGAATGGGGGGAGGTGTACGCGCAGCTCGAGGCCGACGAGGTCGACCTGCTGCTGGTCAGTCCGGAGCGGCTGAACAACCCGACGTTCCGCGAGCGGCAGCTGCCCGACCTCGCCTCCCGCTGCGGCCTGCTCGTGGTGGACGAGGCCCACTGCATCAGCGACTGGGGGCACGACTTCCGACCCGACTACCGCCGGATCCGCGACCTGCTCGCCACCCTGCGGCCCGACGTGCCCGTGCTCGCCACCACCGCGACCGCGAACTCCCGCGTGGTGGCGGACGTGGTGGAGCAGCTCGGGGCGGGCGGCCACGAGGTGCTCACCATCCGCGGCACCCTCGCCCGGGCATCGCTGCGGCTGGGCGTGCTGAAGCTGCCCTACGAGGAGACCCGGGTGGCCTGGCTGGTCGCCCATCTCGCCGACTTCACCGGCAGCGGCATCATCTACACCCTCACCGTCGCCCAGGCCGAGGACCTGGCCGCCCTGCTCGCCCGGCACGGGCACCGGGTGGCCGCGTACACCGGACGCACCGAGCCCGCCGAGCGGGAGGAGCTCGAGGCCCGCCTGCGCGACAACCGGGTGAAGGCATTGGTGGCCACCTCGGCGCTCGGCATGGGGTTTGACAAGCCCGACCTGGGCTTCGTCATCCACCTCGGTGCGCCGAGCTCACCGGTGGCCTACTACCAGCAGGTCGGCCGTGCCGGACGCGCCGTCGCCAGTGCGGACGTCCTGCTGCTGCCCACTCCGGCCGACCGCGACATCTGGCACTACTTCGCGACCGCGTCCATGCCCGAGGAGGGCACCGCACAGGCTGTGCTGGACGCCCTCGCCGACGCTGGCGGACCGCTGTCCGCCGGGGCGCTGGAGGCGATCGTTGACGTGCGTCGCACCCGGCTGGAGTTGCTGCTCAAGGTGCTCGACGTCGACGGGGCGGTGACCCGCACCCGGGGCGGCTGGGCGCACACCGGTGTGCCCTGGGCCTACGACGCCGAGCGTTACGCCCGTGTGGCCGAGGCCCGGCGTCGCGAGCAGGGCCTGATGCTCGACTACCTCGACACGGGGGAGTGCCGGATGGCCTTCCTGCAGCAGACCCTCGACGACCCGGAACCCACCCCTTGCGGACGCTGTGACCGCTGCACGGAACCCTGGTACGCCGCCGCGGTGGGTGACGACGCGGTCTCCGCCGCCCGCGGCGAGCTCGACCGCGTCGGGGTGGAGATCGCGCCCCGAAGCCTGTGGCCCTCCGGCATGGACCGGCTGGGCGTGCCGGTCTCGGGCCGGATCCCGGCTGGCGACGGCGCGGCGACGGGACGGGCCCTCGCCCGGTTCACCGATCTGGGCCTCGGCCAGCGCCTGCGTGAGCTCGTCACCGGTCCGGACGGTCCCGTGCCTGACTGGGTGCTGCCGTCCTGCTTCCGGGTACTCCGCGAGTGGGACTGGGACGACCGGCCGGTGGCGGTCCTCGCCCTGCCCTCGCTGCGCCATCACGAGCTGGTCGGCTCGCTGGCGGCGGGCATCGCCCGCAGTGGGCGTCTGGTCGACCTTGGCGAACTGGAGCTCGCGCCAGGGGCTGAGGCTCAGGAGCCCGCGGCGAACAGTGCCTACCGGCTGCGGCAGGTGTTCGGGCGGTTCCGGGTGTCGGCCAGCCAGCGGGCATGGCTCGACGATGCGGCCGGGCCGGTGTTGCTGGTCGACGACCTGGTGGACTCCCGCTGGACGATGACGGTCGCCGCCGGCCTGCTGCGCGGTGCCGGAGCGCCAGCGGTCCTGCCCTTCGCGCTCGCCACGATCGCGTAGTCCGGAGCCTGAAAAGGGAAGGAGCCCGCCACGAGTCGAAACTCTGCGGGCACTGCCGGGGGGGCAGCCAGTCCGGCTCGGGGGGAACCGAACTGTATCGGGCGGGGCTCGGGGGGAACCGTTCGCCTCGATAGGAACTCTACCGCCTATACCAGTCCCAATTGCAAGCGTTTCCGAGATATTCCTCGGGCCATTTTCGCGGACCTTCTGAAGTCCCCCGAAAAGGGGACAACCCCTAGTCACCAGCCGGGGGGGCGTGCTCCGTCACCCGTACAGGGGACAAATCCGTCGATTTCCGGAGAATGTCCCGGAAATGTCCCCCATAAAGGTGACACGGGCCGGTCGCCGGCGGTCGGGAGGGTGGGGGAGCTGTGGCGTAGAGTTGTGCCTCGTGACTGTTGCTGATCTACAGGCCGATCTGGCCGCCCTTGACCGCACCCTCACGTCGATCGAAGCGGTCATCGATCCCTCCGCCCGGCGTGAGGAGATCGCGGCGCTGCAGGAGGAGGCTTCTGTCCCCGACCTGTGGGATGACCAGGAGAATGCCCAGCGGGTCACGTCCCGGCTGTCCCGCGCGCAGGCCGAGCTGGACCGGATCGTCGCGCTGCGCGGGCGCGTCGACGACCTCGGCGTGCTGATCGAGCTCGCCGTGGAGGAGGACGACGCCGGAACCCTCGCCGAGGCGCAGAAGGAGTTCGCGGCGCTCGCGGCCGACATCCAGGCGCTGGAGATCCGCACGCTGCTCTCCGGCGAGTACGACCAGCGGGACGCCCTGGTCACCATCCGCTCCGAGGCCGGCGGCGTCGACGCGGCGGACTTCGCGTCCATGCTGCTGCGGATGTACCTGCGCTGGGCTGAACGGCACGGCTACAACACCGAGGTCTACGACACCTCCTACGCGGAGGAGGCCGGGATCAAGTCGGCCACCTTCACGGTGCGCGAGCCATTCGCCTACGGGATGCTCTCGGTCGAGCAGGGTACGCACCGGCTGGTCCGGATCAGCCCGTTCGACAACCAGGGGCGACGGCAGACGTCCTTCGCCGGGGTGGACGTGCTGCCGGTCACCGAGGAGACCGACCACATCGACATCCCCGAGGCGGACATCCGGGTGGACGTCTTCCGCTCGTCCGGGCCCGGCGGGCAGAGCGTGAACACCACCGACTCCGCCGTCCGGATCACCCACCTGCCCACCGGACTTGTCGTGTCCTGCCAGAACGAGAAGTCGCAGCTGCAGAACAAGGCGGCGGCGCTACGCGTGCTGCAGTCGCGGCTGCTGGAGCGTGTCCGCGCCGAGAAGGAGGCCGAGATGCGCGAGCTGAAGGGGGAGGGCGGCAACTCCTGGGGTTCGCAGATGCGCTCCTACGTCCTGCATCCCTACCAGATGGTGAAGGACCTGCGCACCGACCACGAGGTCGGCAACCCGGATGCGGTCTTCGACGGTGACATTGACGGCTTCATCGATGCCGGCGTGCGCTGGCGGCGGCAACAGGGCGAGCGCTGAGCAGCCCGGACACGCCGAGGGATGGAATTGGGCGACGCGCCGTCGTCGCCTAAGCTTCCTGAGGCCGGCCTTAGCAAACGTTAAGGAAACTTCCCCACCGCCTACCCGGTTCGAGAGCACCAGTGATCAGATTCGAAGACGTCTCCAAGACCTATGACGGTCAGACGCGCCCCGCGTTGAGCCACGTCACCGTGGAGATCGGGAAGGGTGAGTTCACCTTCCTGGTCGGTGAATCCGGCTCCGGCAAGTCGACCTTCCTGCGCCTGATCCTGCGCGAGTACCTGCCGACGTCCGGGCACATCCACGTGGCCGGCAAGGACCTGAGTCGGCTGCACAGCTGGAAGGTGCCCGCGCTGCGCCGCCAGATCGGCACCGTGTTCCAGGACTTCCGGCTCCTGCCCGGCAAGACCGTCACCGAGAACATCGGGTTCGCCATGCAGGTGATCGGCAAGCCGGCGTCCGTGATTCGCAAGGTCGTGCCGGAGACGCTCGAACTGGTCGGGCTGGAGGGCAAGGGCGAGCGTCTGCCCGAGGAGCTCTCCGGCGGTGAGCAGCAGCGGGTCGCGATCGCGCGCGCGTTCGTGAACCGTCCGGCGATCCTGATCGCGGACGAGCCCACCGGAAATCTCGACCCGAACACCAGCATCGGCATCATGAAACTGCTCGACCGGATCAACCGCGCCGACACCACCGTGATCATGGCCACCCATGACGCCACCATCGTCGACCAGATGCGCAAGCGCGTGATCGAGCTGGCCAAGGGTGAACTCGTCCGCGACCAGAGCAAGGGTGTCTATGGCTACCAGTGACCGGTGCGGCCGGATCGGAGCCATCCGATGAGGCACACCTTCTCCGAGGCGTGGTCGGGACTGCGCCGCAACGCGTCCATGACGCTGGCCGTCGTGGTCACGATGTGGGTCTCGCTCACCCTGTTCGGCGCCGGCCTGCTGGTCGCCCAACAGGTCGACCGGCTCAAGGACGACTGGTATGACAAGGTCGAGATCAGTGTGTTCCTCTGCGTCGCCGACTCCCGCGGCGGCACCTGCGTCCAGGGCGAATCGGCCACGGACGCCCAGCGCGCCGACATCGAGCAGACGCTGAAGAGCAACCCCGAGGTCGCCGAGGTCTTCTACGAGACCAAGGAGCAGGCCTACCAGCAGTTCAAGGAGTACTACGCCGACAACGACCCGATCCTGAAGTCGACCACCGTCGACATGATGCAGGACTCGTTCCGGGTGAAGCTGAAGAACCCCGAGGAGTACCAGGGTGTCGTCTCTGCCGTGAGCAACATGCCGGGGGTGGAGCAGGTGCAGGACCTGCGCAAGATCCTCGACCCGATGTTCGCCTGGCTGAACCTCGCCCGCTGGGCGACGGTCGGGCTGAGTGCACTGCTGCTGCTGGCTGCGGCGCTGCAGATCGGCAACACGATCCGGCTGGCGGCCTACTCCCGACGCAGGGAGATCGGGATCATGCGGCTGGTGGGCGCCTCGAACTGGTACATCATGCTGCCGTTCCTGCTCGAATCGCTGATCGCGGCGATCGGCGGTGCGGCCCTCGCCTGCCTGACCCTGGCCGCCGTCCAGCAGTTCGTAGTGGTGGGGCGCGCGGAGGCGGAGATCCAGACGATCCGCTGGATCGATTGGGGCAATGTTGCCACTGCCATGGCGAGCCTCGCCGTCGTTGCCGTCGTGCTTTCTATCATTCCTACATTGATCGCGACCCGGAGGTTCCTGCGGGTCTGAGGAGATAACAACCGAAGGGTATGTCGTGCAGGTGTCTTCCCCCACCGCACGCGGACCCCGGGGTAGCCGCCTCGGTCCGCTGGTGACCACGCTCCGTTTTGCGCTCGTCGCAGCCCTCGTGCTCGGCCTCGTCGGCGGGCTCGGCCCGTCCGCCCAGGCAGAGAGTCTCAAGGACGCCCGCGACAAGGTGCGCAAGGCCCTCGTCCAGGCGAAGAAGGACGTCTCCTCGAACAAGGAGGCCGTCTCCAGCGCCGACGACAGACTGCGGGCGTCGGAGTCCGCGCTGGACAAGGCGAAGTCGGAGCTGGTCTATGCGCAGCAGCGGCTGGCGAAGGCCCGGGCGCAGGATGCGAGCGTCGCCGCGGACCTCCAGGTAGCCCAGGACGCCTTCGACGAGTCGGCCGCGGCGGTTCTGAAGGCGCAGGAGAATGTCGACGCGCAGCGCGCGCTGGTGGGAGCGGCCGTGCGCACGGCGTACCAGCGGCACACCGACCTCGTGGGCCTCGGCCTGGTGCTCGGCTCGGAGACGGCGCAGCAGCTCTCCCAGCGTGTGCAGTGGGCGAACACGATCTTCGACAGCTCCACCGCCCAGCTCGACCGGCTCACCGAACTGCAGTCCGGCCTCGAGGCTGCCCGTGCCCGGAGCGCGGACGCAGAGGCCACCCTGACCGCCAAGAAGGACGCCAGCGCAGCCCACCTCGCCGAGGTGCAGCAGCTCACCCGGGACATCGCTGACCGCAAGGCCGCCCTGAAGACGCTCGTTGCGACGAACGCGAAGCTGAAGGCGAAGGCGCAGGACGAGCTCGAGCAGAGCAAGGCGCAGTACCAGGCGCTGGAAAAGCAGGAAGCCCGGATCGCGGAGAAGCTGCGCCGGTCGCAGTACAACATCGTGAACAAGGGCGGCTTCATCAAGCCGGTGAACGCCCCCGCCGGATCACCGTTCGGGATGCGGTTCCACCCGATCCTGCACTACTGGCGGATGCACTGGGGCACCGACTTCGGTGCGGCCTGCGGCGCACCGATCCGGGCGATGGCCAAGGGCAAGGTGGTCCAGGCCGGCTGGACCAGCTACGGCTTCGGCAACTTCACCCTGATCAGCTACGGGAAGATGTACGGAGCCCACCTGGTCAGCGGCTACGCGCACCAGTCGAAGATCATTGTGAAGGCCGGCCAGACGGTGAAGCAGGGCCAGATCGTCGGCTACGTCGGCACCACCGGCCTGAGCACGGGCTGCCACCTGCACCTGCAGATCTATCGCGACGGCGTGCGCGTGAACCCGATGCGCTACCTGTGACCCGGATTCGCCTTCCCCTCGGGTACGGGACCGCTTGGTAGAGTGGGCCGGCTGGACGCGAGGGGAGGAGCCGTCATGCCGCGACCACAGGGCCGGATCATGGTGGCCCAGAACCGCAAGGCCCATCACGACTACCACCTGCACGAGCGCTTCGAGGCAGGCATGGTGCTCACCGGCACCGAGGTGAAGTCGTTGCGGGCCGGCCGGGCGTCCCTCGCTGATGCCTTCGCAACCGTCGACGACGGTGAGGTGTGGCTGCGCAACGCCCACATTCCCGAGTACGCGTTCGGAACCTGGAAGAACCACGCCACCCGGCGAAACCGCAAGCTGCTGCTGCACCGCAAGGAGATCGCGAAGCTGGACCGCGAGACCGCCTCGTCCGGCCGAACGATCGTGCCGCTGGCGATCTACTTCTCCGACGGCTACGCGAAGGTCGAACTGGCGATCGCGACCGGCAAACGCGACTGGGACAAGCGCCAGACGATCGCGGCGCGGGACGCCGATCGCGACGCGCAGCGCGAGCTGGCCGCCCGCAACCGGGGCGAGCGGTGACCCGGTGCGCGCCCGGCCGTTGGCTGGCCGCGCTCGGCTTCGTCGTCATCGCCTGCTGGTCGCTGCTGGCGTCCGCGGGTCCCGCCAGGGCCGCCTCCGAGGACACTTTCGACCGGTTCGACGTGGTCGCGACCGTCGACACCCAGGGCTACGTGAACGTCACCGAGACGATCGTGCTGCGGTTCGGGTCGTCGTCTGGACGCCACGGGCTCGAGCGCACCCTGATCACGCGGGAACCGGACGGGAACGACTACGACGTCGTCTACCGGATCGACCAGATCTCGGTGACCAGCCCGACGCCCGGCGTGTCCACGGAGCTGAACACCAGTGACCAGGGCAGCGGGCGCAACACCTACCTGCGGATCCGGGTCGGGTCGTCCGACCAGACCGTGCCGTCGTCCACGGCCACGGCCACCTACGAGCTGAGCTACCGGGTCGCGGGGCTGCTGCGCACCTCCGGCAGCTACGACGAGTTGTACTGGGACGTCAGCGGAGCCTCGATGCCGAGGATCGTCGAGGCGGGTGTGAAGATCACCGTGCCGGGCGGCGCCCAGGACGTCTTCTGCTCCGTGGCGACGCCGGGCAACAGCGGTGCCTGCCAGACCGCAACCACCTCGGGCGGGGTGGCGCAGTTCGCCGCGAGCAACATCCCCACCGGCGAGGTGATGACCGTGTCGGTCAAGATCCCCGCCGGGCAGATCGCCAACAACACTCCGATCCAGGTCGAGAACGCCGATGCCCAAGGCGCCCGACTGGCCACGCTGGGCTTCGCAGGTTCGCTCGGCGCGGCTGCGCTGGTGCCGTTCGTGGGCTGGTGGTACGTCCGCAGGCGCTCCGCGGACTACCGCTGGGAGGGGCTTCCGCCGGGAACCTTCCCCCCGCGGGGCGTGCCGGCGGCGGAGGTTCCGGACCGGCCGCGGCTGGAGGTGCCGGTCGCGTTCGCGCCGCCCGCGATGGGAGTCGCCGACGCCGGCCTGCTGATCGACGGGGAGACCCAGGTGCGCGACACCACGGCCGCGCTGGTCAGCCTGGCGGTGTCCGGTGCGATCCAGCTGCGCAGCGACTCCGAGCAGCAGGTGCGCCTGGTCGATCCGTCCCGTGCGCCGGACCCGACCAGCGCGCTGGTGCTGGGGGCACTCTTCCCTCCGGGCAGCGAGCTGGGCCGGGTCGTCGACCTGGGCACACCGGGCACGCTCTCGGACGCGCACGAGAACGTGCAGCGGACCGTGCTGGCCCGGTCGAAGCGGGAGGGCTGGTTTGTGCGCCCGCCGGGCGCCACCGGCGGACTGGGCTGCGGGATCGGCGGACTGTTCTTCCCGGTGCTCGTGGTGGGCATCATCGGGATCACGTTCCTCGGTCCGATTCTCCTGCTCGCGGTGCCGCTGCTGCTCTCGATCGCGGTCACGAGCTGGGTTGCGCGCTCACGGCTGAAGCGGGGTCAGCGCAGCGCCTACGGGCGGGCGCTGACCGACCAGATTGAGGGATTCCGCACCTACATTGCCACCGCGGAGGCCGAGCAGCTGCGGTTCGAGGAGGGCGAGGACATCTTCAGCCGCTACCTGCCGTGGGCGATCATGTTCGACCTCACCGAGCGGTGGACGCAGGTGTGCCAGCAGCTGGTGGCACACGGCCGGCTCTCGGACGTGCCGCCGACCTGGTACTACGGCACCAGTTGGAGCATGAACAACCTGAGCTGGCAGCTGAGCAGCTTCGACACCTCGGTGGCGTCCTCGATCGCCACACCCGCGCCGTCCTTCAGCGAATCCGGCTTCGGGAGTGGCGGGTCGGCGTTCGGGGGTGGTGGCGGCTTCTCCGGCGGGGGCTTCTCCGGCGGCGGCGGGGGCGGCGGGGGCGGCGGCAGCTGGTAGCCGACCGGCCCGCACACAGCCGGGAGGCGCCCCGCCTACTTCACTCCGACCAGGTCGCAGACGAAGATCAGGGTCTCGCCGGGGCCGATCACTCCGCCGGCGCCGCGATCCCCGTAGGCCAGGTGCGGCGGGATCACCAGCCGGCGGCGTCCGCCGACCTTCATGCCGACCAGGCCGGTGTCCCAGCCGACGATGACCCGGCGGGCGCCCAGCGGGAACACCAGCGGCTGGCCGCGGTCGTAGCTGGAGTCGAACTCCTCCCCGGAGGAGAAGGCGACGCCGACGTAGTGCACGGCAACGGTCCTGCCGGGTACGGCTTCCGGGCCGGTGCCCTCATCGAGGTCGATGATCTGCAGATCGGACGGCGCAGGACCCTCGGGCGGGTCGACGAACGGTTTCTCCATGCGCGGCACCCTACCGGTACCCGGCGATTCGCCCGCCCAACCCGCCCCGCGTATACTTGGTGGGCTGGGGCGGCGAGCCGGCCCGGTGCACAACTCAACAGGGGGTGACTGGTTTCGACTTGGGACGGTAGTTCCAGGAGAAGCGGGCCGAGGATCCGGGGACATCTCGTTAACGACTCCCGGAAACCAATAAGTGCCGATTCCAATCGCACTGACTTCGCTCTCGCTGCCTGAGCAGTGATCGAAGGGTCAGCCCGGGCGTAGCCTTCCGTCCGGTTCCTGGCCTCATCTAGAAGGCTTGCTGCACCGACTGGGTTCCAGGGTTGGTGCGGGACTTCACTGGAACTGGGCTTGTTCACCACGCGCTGACGCGAGGGTGAGAGCCGAGTAGAACGACTAGTCAGCTGCGCCCGGAGAAGTCCTGGTTCACCTCTCGAGGACGCGGGTTCGATTCCCGCCACCTCCACGACGAAGCGAGCGAAATGAGCTTGCTCATTTCCGAGTGAGGAGCGGAGGCAGTAGGCACGCAGTGCCGATACCTCCACGATGAGTTCGCTTGCCGACGAATGATCAGGGGCGACGGCTGCGGCCGTCGCCCCTGACCATTGCTAGGCGGTGACCGCCGCGGTCGGTGCGGAGCTGATCGCCTTGTCGGCGTAGCCTGCGGCGTGCCCGGTCACCCGTACCTGCACCTGGCTCCCGGCGTCCGAGGCCTGGACCTCGTAGGTGCTCTCGGTCGCGTTCGGGATCGCCGTCGCCTTGCCGCCGGCGACCAGGTACCACTGGTAGCTGGCCGTGATCTCCGGAGACCAGGTGCCGGGGTCGGCGGTCAGCGTGTCGCCGACTGCCGGATCGGTCTTGTCAATGCTCACCGTCCCGGCAGTGAGCGTCCCCTTGGCGACCTTCACCGTGTAGGCGGAGGACTTGACGGTCGTCTTCCAGCCGTCGGCGGTGCCGGTCACCTTGACCATCAGGAGTTGCCCCAGGTCATCGGGGGTGACCACGTAGGAGGCCGAGGTGGCGTCCGTGATCGGGGTCTTCCCGCGGTACCACTGGTAGGCGAGGTCGGTGCCGGTGGCGGGCTTGGTGGTCTGCTTCTTGACCGAGATCTTCTGACCCACGACGGGAGTGTTGTCGTCGATCTTCGGCGTCGACAGCGAGACCGTGCCGAGCGACTTCGTGACCACCTTGACCTTGCCGGTGATCGCGGACGCGGTGCCGTCGACCTGGACGAGATCGCCGCTCCCGTCCGCTGCGCCGACATTCAGCGTCCAGGTGTAGGTGCCGGGCTTGACCCGGACGTCGTCCTCGCCCCTGCCGTTCCAGGAGAGATCCCGGATGGACCCGTTCGGGGCGGCGTCCACCGGGATGGTGCGAACGAGGTTGTTGTTGCTGTCCGTGATCGTGAGCGTGCCGGCCTCGAGTGCCTTGGTCGCGTCGATCTCGGGCTTCCAGGACGCCGAGCTCGGCGCGTTGTTCAGCGACGTCGGTGCGATCAGGCCGAGCAGGCGGGGCTTGGACGTCCCGACTCCGGGCAGCTCGTGGATCACGACCTCGCCGGCGTCATCGGGGCTGTAAGCGATCCGGTGAGACCCGTCGGTGGTGATCCACGGGAGGTCGGACCAGGTCCCGAGGACCGACGTCGTCGGGGCAGCGGGGTTCGTGAAGTCCCACAGCACGATCGTGTCGTCCTCGTCCCCGTACTGCTCCAGCAGGGCGAAGCCGTCACCCAGTGCGATCGGGTAGCCGGTCGCGGTGATGGTCTGGTTGGTGCGGTAGTCGAACGCCACCGAGCCGTCGGAATCGGTGCCGGCCAGGATCCAGTCACCCCACAGCTGGGCGTCGTCGAGCGACCCTCCCAGCGCTTGCGGAACGGTCACCGTGACCGCTTTGGAGGCGCCGGTGACGTCGATCACCTGGTAGCTGGTGCGGGACACCTTCT
>PHEV01000182.1:0-1186 GCA_002843035.1 Actinobacteria bacterium HGW-Actinobacteria-5
GGGTCTTGTCGAGCGGGTGGGGTGTACTCGGGGAGCCCGTCTTCGGCGATCCGGACCTGCCATTGGTCGCGGGTCGCGTAGCGGGCGGGTTCGACGAGTGCGTGGTGGTGGTGACACAACAACGCGAGGTTCGAGAGCGCCGTGCTGCCGCCGGCCCACCAGGGCACGAGGTGGTGCGCCTCGCACACTGCGGGCCGCGCATCGCACCCGGGGAAGGTGCAGCCGCTGTCCCGCTGGATGAGTGCGGTGCGGATCGCTCTCGTGACCAGCCGGGCCTCGCGGCCCACGTCCAGCACCTCGGATGCCGCACCGAGCACGGCCGGCACCAGCCCGGCGTCGCAGCAGATGCGGCGCAACTCCCCGGCGGAGAGCCGCTCACCATCGCCGATCAGTCCGGCGCCGGCCGCCTGTTCCTGCAGCCGGTGGTAGTCGAGCCTCACGATCACGGTGGGCGTGCCTGCACCGGGGACGGGCTTCGCCTTGCCGGCAGAACGGATGAGGGCGATCAGGGCGTCAGCCTGGCGTTGTTCGGGCCCGGGCGGGACCGCCAAGGGGTCGCGGGCTTCGATCGCCGAACGCCGCAGCGCCTCGCCGTGGGCGTCGAGCAGGGCGATCCACTGCTCGGCCTCCACCCGTGGCAGGGACCCGTCGAACCGCACACCGGCGCCGTCGCGGAAGAACCGCAGGCTGCGTTGCCGGTAGGCCGCCTCGGCTTCGCCCTGCAGCCGTCGCTCGAGCAGTTCGCCGGCACGGGCCGGCACGATCCGCTCGAGGACCCGCGACGCCGAACGCGACAGCTGGTCCGCGTCCAACTGCCCGGCCAGTTCCACCAGTACCTGCTCCGCCTGAACCTGCTGCGCGCTGTCGAGCTGACCGCTCAGCCCGTCCAGTACCCGGGTGATCGCGCGCCTCTGCCCTGTGCCCAACTCTCCGGACGCCGCAGCCGCACCCACCGCCGGGTGCTCACCGAGCGCTCGGGCCCGGTACACCGCTCCCGCGGCTTCGCGCCTCGACAGGTTCTCACCCATGCCGAGCCAGGAGGTCATCGGTGTTCCGGTCGCACGCTCCGACGCCCCCGCGCGATCCGCTTCGGCAACCAGCAGCCCTGCCAACGCCTCCACCCGGCTCCGGACCCGGCGCGCGGCGCGTACCCAGGCCAGGCGGGTGCGGTCGTCCAGTCCGGCCC
>PHEV01000182.1:1193-6688 GCA_002843035.1 Actinobacteria bacterium HGW-Actinobacteria-5
CGGGTTGCTCGTCGGTGCCATGTGACCAGCAAAACACAAGCCACTGACAGTTTTTCGAACGGGTGAGCGAATCGACCACTCGTCGGCCTTGTCGGCCTCGACCGGCCTCGACCGGACTGGACGAGGCTCGGCGAGCCGAAGTGCGCACAAGTGACCAGCGCCGACGCCGCCCGATCGGCCTAGCCTGCTGGGAAGGGCCTGGCCGGGGGTGCCGGGCCACGGGAGGTGTCTCATGCTCGCCGACCACACCCCGATTCCCACGCTCGGCACCGCCGACCTGCCGCGCGCACGGGAGTTCTACGAGGGCACGCTGGGCTTCACGCCCGGCCCGGACGCACCCGAAGGGGTGCTCTACCAGGCCGGGAGCAGCAGCTTCCTGGTCTACCCTTCCGGCTTCGCCGGCACGAACAAGGCCACGGCGATGTCCTTCACCGTGTCCACCGACGAGTTCGATGGGGTCGTCGCCGACCTCCGCGGAAGGGGAGTGGCGTTCCTCAGCTTCGACCTGCCCGTCGGCAGCTGGGCGGACGGCGTCGCCGACTTCGGGAACGGCGTGAAGGGGGTGTGGTTCACCGACCCGGACGGCAACATCCTCAACGTCGACGCGATGGGCTGAGGTCAGCCGCCCAGTTCGCCCAGGCGTCGCTGCAGGTAGCGGCGCTCCGGCTCGGTCGGCGCCAGTTCCAGCGCTGCGCGGTAGGACTCCGCCGCGTCCGTGAGCCGTCCGGCCCTCCTGCTCAGGTCCGCACGTGCTGCCGGGAGCAGGTGGTAGCCCTCGAGCGCGCCGGACGCAGCGAGTCGCGCCAGCGCCGCCAGGCCCGCCTCCGGCCGTTCCGCCATGCCCAGCGCGATCGCCCGGTTCAGCGCCACGAACGGGCTGGACGGCAGCTCGTCGTAGCGGGCGAGGATCGCGTGCCAGTCCGTCTCGCCCGCGGACGCGGCCCGCGCGTGCACCGCCTGGATCTCCGCCTGCACCCGGTACGGTCCCCGCCCGGACTCCGGCGCCGCCAGCGACCCGAGGCCCTCGACGATCTCGGCCGCATCCCAGCGGGTCCGGTCCTGCTCCTCCAGGGGCACCAGGTCTCCCGCCGCGTCCACCCTGGCCGCCGAGCGGGCGTGCTGCAGCAGCATCAGTGCCAGCAACCCCCGAGCCTCCGGCTCGGGCAGCAACCCCACCAGCAGGCGGCCGAGCCGGATCGCCTCCGCGGCGAGATCGGGACGCTGCAGGTCGGCCCCCGACGTCGCCGCGTAGCCCTCGTTGTGGATCAGGTACAGCACCGCCAGCACTCCGTCCAGCCGCTCGGGCAGCGCGTCGGCGGGCGGCACCCGGTACGGGATCCCGGCGTGCGCGATCTTCGCCTTCGCCCGCACGATCCGCTGGCCCATCGTCGACTCGCTGACGAAGAACGCCCGCGCCACCTCCGCCGTGCTCAGGCCGCCGACCGTGCGCAGGGTGAGCGCCACCCGCGCCTCCAGCGGCAGCGCCGGGTGCGCGCAGGTGAAGACCAGCCTCAGCCGGTCGTCCCATTCGGGCTCGCCGACCGCCTCGGCCGGATCGACCGGCCCGCCCCGCGCGCGCTCCTGCACGGTCCACTCCCGCAGCTTGTCGTGCTCGACCCCGCGCCGGCGCAGCCGGTCCAGGGCGAGGTTGCGGGCGGCCGTCGTGAGCCAGGCGCCCGGGTTGCGAGGGACGCCGTCCCGCGGCCAGGTGGCGAGAGCCCGCTCGAACGCCCCGGATGACGCCTCCTCGGCCAGGTCCCAGTCGCCGGTGAGCCGGATCAGGGTCGCGACGACCCGCGCCCACTCGGCCGTGAATGCCTCGCGAACGGCGGCATCGACCCCGGCCGCGCTCAGCGTGACACCTTCGGCTCGGTGCGGATGCCCCGCTCCGGCGCCTCCCGCTCGGCTCGGGCCACGTGGTCGTCGGCCACGTCGAACGGCCACAGCGGGCTGAGCACCATCAGCCCGGCGCGTGCCATCGGGTGCGCGGCAGCCACCTCGATCGCCTCGTCGAGGCCGCTCACCTCGAGCAGGTCGAGCCCGGCGATCCATTCCTTCGCCTCGGCGAACGGGCCGTCCGTGACCAGCACCTTCCCGCCTCGCGAGCGCACCAGCGTCGCGTCCGCGGGGGGCCGCAGGACCTCTCCGAACAGTCGCACGCCCCGGCCGTCCATCTCGTGCACCCACGCGTTCGGGTCGTCCGGACCGTCCTTCTCCCCGGTCGGGTCGACGCACACCAGCATCAGGTAGCGGACGCCCTTCGCAGCGCGTCCGGGCAGGTCGGCCGGCACCACCCGCTGCCCCGGCACCGCGTCCGGCCAGGTCATGAACGGACGCACCTCCACGGCGCCGAACCGCGCCGCCGGGTGCCTGGACGCGACGTCGATGGCCTCGTCGAGATCGCGGCAGTCGACGATGTCGAACCCGCCGACCCACTCCCTGGCCTCGGTGAACGGTCCCTCGGTGACCAGCACCCGGGTGTTGCGAACCCGCACGCTGGTGGCGTCCTGACCGGGCCGCAGGCGCTCCCCGTACTCGGAGATCCCGCGGGTCTGGACGTCGGCCACCCACTCGGCGATGTTGTCCTCGGCGGGATCGTAGGGCTGCGCGTCGATCCCCTCGGCATACAGCAACAGGTATTCCATGATTGCTCCTCTCTACCGCTGCGACGAACGGGACGCGGCCGGATCGACACCCCCGCCCACGTTAGGCAGGCCGGCCCGTCGAGGGAAGCCGCGAGGACTTGAGGAAGGCTTTACGTCTGCTTAGCGAGCCCGAATCAGCAACTTCCGTAGCGTGCCAGGCATGACTCCCCACTCAGTGCTGCCCCTGTCCCTGCGTACCGCCGCCCTGCTGGTGGCCGGACTCGCGTTGCCGTTGACCGCCTGCGCGACGACGCCGCCGACGCTCGCACCCGCCCCGGTCGCGGCGCCAGTCTCCAGCGAGGCGACCACTGCGTCCGCCACCCCGACCCCGACCCCGAGCGCCACCTCGGCGTCCCCGACTCCGACGCCGGCCCCGAAGGCGTCCGCGAGCGGCTACACGATGGCCCAGGTCCGCAAGCACGCCAACGCCGCCTCCTGCTGGACGGTGATCAGCGGCAACGTCTACGACCTCACCAAGTGGGTCAACCGCCATCCGGGCGGGCGCGCCCGGATCCTCAGCCTGTGCGGCAAGGACGGCACCGCGGCGTTCCGTGCCGAGCACGGCAAGGAGAAGCAGCCGAACCAGGTCCTGGCCGGCTACAAGCTGGGTCCGCTCGCGTGAGCGCCGCCACCCGGACGCCGGGCGCGCCGCCCGCTCCGGGTGGAAGCACGCCCGGGTCCCTGCCGCTCCCGGACGCCCCCGAGGCGGCCCGCGGACGCTGGGCCGGGTTCGCGGCGCTCGCCGGCGGCCTGGCGATGATCGTCCTCGACGGCACCGTGGTCTCCGTGACCACCCCCGCGATGGTCGACGACATCGGGCTGACCCTGTCCGACGCCCAGTGGGTGAGCAGTGGCTACGCGGTCGTGTTCGCGGCCCTGCTGCTCACCACGGGACGGCTCGGAGACCGCCATGGACGCCGGCTGCTGTTCACCATCGGGGTGGCGACCTTCGCCGCAGCCAGCCTGCTGGTGGCCGCGGCCCAGGATCCCGCGAGCCTGATCGGCGCCCGGATGGTCCAGGGCGTCGGCGGGGCGCTGGTGCTGCCCTCGACCCTGTCCACGCTGAACGCCACCTTCCGCGGCCGTGACCGCGCGGTCGCGTTCGGCCTGTGGGGAGCCGTGATGGCCGGTGCGGCGGCGATCGGCCCCTTGCTCGGCGGCTGGTTCGCCACCGACTTCTCCTGGCGCTGGGTCTTCCTGATCAACCTGCCGGTGGCGGCCGTGGTGCTCGGCCTGGCGATCCGCTTCGTCCCCGAGACCAGGGGCGAGAGGGTCGCAGGCTTCGACGCGGCCGGGCTCGTGCTCAGTGCGGGCGGGCTGGGGGCCCTCGTCTTCGGCCTGATCGAGGCGCCGGTGATCGGTTGGTTCCGTCCGCGCCAGGATTTCGACCTCCTCGGCATGACCTGGCCGCAGACGGCGAGCGTCTCGGCGGCCTTCGTCGCGCTCGTGGTCGGCGCGTTGGCCACCGCGCTGTTGTTCGTCGTCGAGCGCCACCGGGGGCGCAAGGGGCGCGCGGTGGTGCTCGACCTCTCCCTGTTCGCCGTGCCCACGTTCGCCTGGGGCAACCTGACCGCCGCGATGGTCGCCGTGGGGGAGTTCGCGCTGCTGTTCGTGCTTCCGCTTTACCTCGTCTACGCCGGGCGGCTCTCGGTGCTGCAGGCCGGTGGGGTGCTCGCGGCGATGGCCGGCGGGGCCTTCGTTGCCGGCGCAAGGGCGCGGTCGCTGGCCCGCCGGCTGGGCCCGCCGCGGGTGGTCGCGCTGGGGCTCGGGCTGGAACTGGTCGCCACCGTCGCGGCGGCGTGGACCCTGCCCTCCGGCGCGCCGGTGTGGCTGGTCGCCGTGCTGCTGGCGGGGTACGGCCTGGGACTGGGGCTGGCGTCGGCCCAGTTGACCTCGACGGTCCTGCGGGACGTGCCGGTCGAGCGCTCGGGCGCGGCGGCCGCGACCCAGAGCACCGTCCGCCAACTCGGCTCGGCGTTCGGTGCGGCGCTGGCGGGGACGGTCCTCGCCGTCGGCTTCGCGATCACCGTGCCGCAGCGCCTCGCCCTCGTGGACGGCGTGAGTCACGACGACGCCCTGGTGATGATCGACTACATGACCGGCACCGCGGGCGCGGTGATCTCCTGGATCCACGCGAAGGGCACGGACGGGTACTTCGGTGCGCTGGGACCCCAGGTGGCCGATCAGCTGTCGATCGCGTTCGCCCAGTCGGCCGGTGCCGCGCTGTGGGCCGCCGCGGTCTTCCTCGCGCTCGGCCTGGCAGGAGCGCTGGCCGTGGGGCGGGCGAGCCGCAGGGCGGCGGACGGGGTCGTCGAGGCCTGACCGGTCAGCCGAGCGTGGTGCGCCCGTCCGCCTGGACGACCCAGAACGGGTTGTGTGCGACCTCCCACGGGTGCCCGTCCGGGTCGGTGAAGTAGCCGGAGTAGCCGCCCCAGTCGGTTTCCGCGGCGGGTCGGGTCAGGGTGGCGCCCGCTGCGACGGCGTGGGCCAGCACGGCATCGACCTCGGCCGGAGAAGCGACGTTGTGCGACAGCGTGACGCCGCTGAAGCCGGATGGCGTGTTCGGCAGCCCAGCGTCCGCGGCCAGTGCTGCGCGGTCAAACAGCGCCAGGACGATGCCGGGCAGTTGGTAGAAGGCGATCTCGGTTTCGTCGGTGCCCTTGGTAAACCCCAGACCGTCCTCGTAGAAGGCGCGGGCCCGGCGCAGGTCGGCGACGCCGAGCGTGATCAGGCTGAGTCGTTGCTCCATACGGGCACGGTAGCTCCCGGGTCTGACGCGCGTGCGCTCACCCACCCCGGTGCAGGTAGCCGATCAGCTCGGAGCGCTTGTGGATGTCGAGCTTCCCGTAG
>PHEV01000183.1 GCA_002843035.1 Actinobacteria bacterium HGW-Actinobacteria-5
CGGGCTGGCGGTCGCGAACACGTCCAGCCCGGGCTCGGCGGCCAGCGCATCCAGGTCGGTGGCGTTGGAGATGCGCGGGAACCGGATCGCGGCCACCCGGAGCGTGCCGGCCCGTCCGGGCAGTCGCGGCCACTTCGCAAACGCGAGCGCGTCCTCGCTGTCCAGCCACACCTCGTCGAGCCAGGGCAGCACGCCGAAACAGTGCAGCCCGGTGCGGCGGGTCACCTCTTCCAGACCGGGATCGAGCACGGACTGGTCACCACGGAACTTGTTCACCAGGTAGCCGGCGAGAGTGGCCCGGTCGGCGTCGTCCACGATCGCCCAGTGCCCGAACAGGGATGCCAGCAGGCCGCCGCGGTCGATGTCCCCGACGAGCAGCACCGGTAGCCCGAACCGTCGGGCGAGGCCGAAATTCACGTAGTCGCCGGCGCGCAAGTTGATCTCCGCCGGTGAGCCGGCTCCTTCGGCCACGACCAGGTCGTAGCCGGCCTCGAGTTCGGCGAACGCAGCGTAGGCCGCCTCAGCCAGTCGCGTCCGCCCACCCACGTACTCGCCGGCCTCCAGCGTTCCGCCCGGCTGGCCGCGCAGCACGATGAACGCGCGGCGGTCCGTGCCCGGCTTCAGCAACACAGGGTTGTGGATCGACGACGGTTCCACCCCGGCCGCGATCGCCTGCAGGTACTGGGCCCGGCCGATCTCGGAGCCGTCCGGGCAGACCATCGAGTTGTTGGACATGTTCTGGGCCTTGAACGGCGCCACCCGCACGCCCTGTCGTGCCCACGCCCGGCACAGCCCCGCCGTGATCAGCGACTTCCCGGCGTCCGAGGACGTGCCCGCCACCAGGAGTCCCGCCATGGTCGAATCCTGCCACGACCAGCGCAGGGCCCGGCTCGTTTCCCGCGACCGTCCCGCTCGAGCCCCGGGTAGCTCAGTCCGTGAACGGAGGCTCGATGCCCCACAAGGGCGAGCCCTTGCGATTCGCGCTGGTACTGGCCGGGCGAGCCCCAGCGAGGGAGGCTGCGCCGGTGGCTGCGCTGTCGATCGTTCGATACACGACGCGGTCGCCCACGATGGTGCCGCAGTAGCGTCCGTTCGGGTCGTAGATCTTCAGATTCTCAACCTGGCCGAGGTAGTGGCCCGAGCGGGAGTACAGGTGGTTGTCGATTCGCTGGAGGAGGCGCCCACTCTTCGTGTACAGATCAGTCATGGTTCATTGACTCACTTTCGGTTGCTTGCGCCTAATCCCGCCTGCACGTTGTAGCTGGCGTTCGAGTGTGTGGGCCGCATGCCGGAGAGGAGGGCGTGCAGAGGGACCGATCCGACCCGGATCCGCTGGTCGGCCAAGGCGTACGGCACCCAGATCGTGCCGTCGTGAAGGGTGGCGCCGCAGCTGTATACGACGTTGGGCACGTAGCCGGAGGTTCCCGGGGCGGGTCTGAGGAGCGGCTCGGCCAAGGTGGCCCGCACAACGGTGGGGTCCTCACGGTCGAGAAGGAGTGCACCCAGGCTGTACTCGCGAGTCGGGCCCACGCCGTGCGTGATCACGAGCCATCCGCTGTCGGTCTCGATCGGGGGCGCGCAGACGCCGCTCTGGACGATGGCCCAGTGCGGACGCGGGTACCGCAGGGGGGTCTCCGGGGCCCAGTCGAGTCCGTCCGGCGAGGTGGTGAGGGTGATCGACTCGCCATCACTTCGCGCGAGGGCCACCTGAACCCCGCCCACCGGACGCGGGAAGAGCGCGACGCCCTTGGAGTCGGAGCAGGGGCCGGTGAGCCGTTGCACGCTGAAGGACCGGAAGTCGTCGGTGGTGAGCAGTCGGGTGGCGATCGCCTGTCCGTCGTAGGCGGTGTAGGTGCCGCGGTACTCGGTGTGCCCGGCCGCGTCCGTGAACCCGACCAGGCGGAGGTCCTCCATGCCCTGGTTCTCCTCGTCCGCGGCGGGAACGAGCGTCCGTTGACTGAGTGTGCTGGACTCGCTGAAGGTCGCCTGGTAGGCAGAGCCGGCAATGACGCGGATCAGCTGCTGCTGGGCGCGGGCGTCGAGCTGATGCAGCAGCGCGGGCGGCAGCTGCTGCACCGCGTGTTCCACGGCCTCGCTGTCGAAGTCCGCGGGAAGCGCCTGTGCGACCGTTCGGGCGAGCTCGTCGGTCCGCCCCCGGTGTTCCAGGGCGCGGCTCAAGTGGTCCCGGTTCCAGTGTCCACCGCTGATCCGGGCGAGGTGGAGCGGCTGATCGCGAGGCATGAACCGCCACCGCTGTCCGGGACCAACGATCGCCTCGCAGAAGCCGATCGAAGACCGATGGCCCTCCCCGATCAGACGCAACGACAACGCAACCCGCAACTGGCCCGGCCGGAGTCCGGTCTGGTCAGGGTGGGCGACAACACTCGGGTTGCACAACGCGGCGCCCTCCGGCGAGACCTCTGCGCTGAACACAGCGCCGATCGCGACACCCAGGTCATGGTCGAGTCCCACCTCGGGCGTGCGCCAGACGGTGAGCGCGTGGCGTCGGAGCACCTGCCCGAGGTCGGCGTGGCGCTCTCCCAGACGGCTGAGCGCTTCGTTGGCGATCTGGGCAACGTCCGCCGCGGGCAGGGCGAGCACTCGGTCCAGGACGGCCTGGGTTCTCGAACTCGAGCCGGGAGTGGCGTCGCCGGGCAGGAAGAGGCGGAGGAACACGCGTTCCGGGTCGGAGCGCAGTTCGACGCCCGCATCAGTGAGGCTCAGAGTCATCACCGGGGTACCGCCATCGCGCGGGCGTGCTGGATCGTGCTCAGCGCGGCGATCGTGGACTCGGCTCCGCAGTTCTGATTACGTCCGTGAGGCTCAAGCCCGTCGTGGCCTGCTCCGGTCGTGGTGTCGTAGACCATGACGTCGGCGTCGTTCGCGCCGAGGAACCAGGCGCAGGCCAGATCGACACCCCTGTGCCACAGGGGGTCGCGGGTGACCTGTGCGGCATGGACGCAGGCGTCGGCGATCACCGCCGGCTCGATCGGCTGCTGGTCCCACAGGGGGCCCGGGTCGTCGGGCCCGCGGCCGTCCGTGCCAGTCACCGACAAGTGACCGCGGCCACCCGTTTCGATCTCGAGGAGTGCCTCGAGCATCCGGAGGCCTTCACGGACGTCATCGCGTCGGCGCAGTACAGCGCCTCCGAAGACGAGGGCGTCGCACAAGGCCGCGTTGGCGTATCGCAATCGAGGCTCGGGCCACTGCCATCCAGAGTGGGCACCGCGGGGAATCTGGGCCAGACAATCCCGCAGCAACAACTCCGCCGGTCCCGGCAGGTCGGGTCTGCCACGCAGGAACTCAGCGGCTCCGAGGACCGCGAACGCTGCTGCGCGAACATCGTCCGACCGAGCCCGGGCCGCCCGGAGGAAGGCCCGAGTGGCGCGAAGCCGGATCGATCGGGTCGTGCCGGATCGAGCGGCGAAGCCGAGTGCGTTGATCGTGCGCCCCCAACAGTCGCCAGTGCTCGCATCCGGCTCCCAGTTCCCGGCCGCCGAGCGGCGATTGCGCACGGATCCGTCCGCCTCGACCGCGGCCTCGAGATAACTGAGATAGGTCTCCGCGGCGAGGTCCAGGGCGCGAGTCCTGGCTGGCTCGCGGAGGACGACGACCAGTGCCCGAGACACGTCGTCGGCACAGTAGCCGTGCTCGCGTCGGGGCTCAACGAAGAGCGCGTGTTCGAAGAGGCCGACCCGGTCGGTCATCCGCAGGAGGTGGCTGAACACCGGCACCGGAGCGACAGTGCTCGCCCGTGCGCTCACGGACCGACCCGCTCCAGACGCCCGCCGGTCAAGAGCTCCCGGAACCTTCCGGCGACGTTCTCCCAGCTGTTGGCATGGGCGAGCTCGTCGGCCATCCTGCGCGCGCTGGAGGCGTAACCGGGGTCGGTGAGAGCGACGCGGATGGCCTTGGCCATATCCAGCGGACGCTTGTGGTCGACCAGGAGCCCCCCTCCGCCGGAGAGCAGCTCCACCGCGTGTGGGAACCGCGTGGCGACCACGATCCTTCCTGCGGCAACAGCCTCGGCCAGCACACCCGAGGTGACCTGCTCGTGGGAGTCGTAAGGCAGCAGGACGAGGGCAGCGGCGGCGATCTCGGTGGCGAGGTCGCCCGGCTCCTGATATCGCCCATCCAGCACCACGTCGCCGGCGACGCCCAGTGTGTCCGCCAGGTTCAGCAGATCCCTGCGGTACTGCTCTCCTTGCTGCTGCACGACCTTGGGGTGAGTCTGTCCGAGCACCCGATACAGCGGTCTCTGGTCGGGTTGCAGGCAGCCGATCGCCCGGATTCCCCACTCGATCCCCTTGCCCGGGCCGATCAGGCCCCAGGTGAGCATCAACGGCCGCCCCGATTGCGGCGGGGGAGCGGCCACCGGGCGGGCCTGGACACCATGGGGGATCAACGTCACCTTGGTCGAGGGAGCGGCGTACTGCGTAGCGAGAATCGCCTCGGCTGCACGGGTCATCACCACCACGCGGTCGGCGAGGTCCAGGATCCTGCTCAGGACGGCACGCTGGTGCGGAGTCGGATCCGTTGGCACCGTATGCAGGACGATGACGCGGGTGGGGAGGATCCGTTCGAGAACGTCGATGATCTCGTCCCCATCCGGTCCGCCGTAGATCCCGAACTCATGCTGGACGATCACCAGGTCAGTCTCGTTGAGCAGTGCCGCAGCGTGCGAACGTCCGATCCCGTCGTCCGGGTGCAGGTCGCCGGCCACCTGAATCCCCGGAGCGGGGGTCGATGGGCCGGTGGGAACGAGATCGTCCACCCGTACGATCAAGGCCTGGTCACGCCCGTCTGCCACCAAGGCCCTTGCCAGTGCGTCGGTGAAGGTTGCCAGCCCGCAGCGGGTGGGTGGGTAGGTGCTGAGAAACCCGAATCGCGCCATCGGCCCGTCCGTTCCTGAGGGTGGTGGGCCAAGCCTCGCCACCTGCGGGCGAGACGTCTGCCGATCGGCACCCCCCGCGGAATCGCGTGCCGCGATCCGGTTGCCGCCCAGAACCCGGCATCCGAGCAATGAGCGACTTTGTCTAGACAATACCAGTACAGTCCAAACCCGCGGGGAGGGGATGTCGGCGATGTCGCAGGCCCGGGTACTCTGGGCCTTACCTGTTCTGAGGGTCGCCGTTGGGGTTTCTTTGTAGAGCCGGTAGGAAACGGCGACGCCATGACGGCAATCGACAACCTGTCCACGAACACTTCGCGCGCGTCCAAGGCGGCTGCCGTCCGAGCAGAACTGAGCAGGCGGACTCGAAGTTTCACCGACCTCGCCCAGGCTGTGCGAACGGCCGGGCTCAACGACCGCACGCGCTGGTTCTACGTGGCGCTGTTCGGCGCGCTGGTGACTGCGCTCGCCGGAGCCTTCACCGGGCTGGTTCTGCTGCGGGACTCGTGGTTCCAGCTGCTGATCGCGGCGGCTCTCGGCGTGATCTTCACCCAGTTCGCGTTCCTCGGACACGAGGCATCGCACCGCCAG
>PHEV01000018.1 GCA_002843035.1 Actinobacteria bacterium HGW-Actinobacteria-5
CACCACCACCGAACAGGAGGCGACCGACCAACCCATCCTCCAGGCCCTCACGGCCTGAACCCGAAGGATCAGCCGTACACCACCCCGGAGGACTTGACCGCAGGGCCGCCACAGCGTCGTCGTCGGTCGGGGCGCATCGCTCATGCATCAAGTCTCTCCTATCAACTGACCGTGGTCGTGGTACTCGCGCAAGTCCCTGGTGGCGGCATGACAGTGCGCGGCGGCGCGAGCTGAGAAGCTTCTCGCATGCGTGAGACACCGGCGCCTCGCCAGCCGTGGCGCCCGCTCTCGGCGGTCATCGCAGCCTGGCTAGGAGTAGGGCTGGCGCTGATCCTTGTGCTCTTCGGCTCGAAGGCCAGTATTGACTCAACCCCGTGGAGCGTTGGCCCTGTGATCGGCCCGATCCTGATCGCCGAGGGCGTCGTAGCTGGGATCGCGATGGCGTGGTTCCTGTTCAAGAAGCGACAGGCGGCCTTCGTTGTCGGAGCACTTGCGCTTATCCCCTTCCTCTGGGTCGCACTTGAAGTCACAAGGCCCTGAGCGCCCTGGAGGTCCTGCCTAGTCCCACGACCTCGCAGTGCCGAGCGTGGCCGTTCGACGCCCATCAACTCCGCGGCATGACCGGAAATTGTCCCAGAATCCCAGCCCACGAGCTAGGGACGTCGCTCTTGGCGAGTTGTGACCACCAGGTCCACCACAAATCCAACTAATCCCACCCAGGCGCCGAGATACGACACGATCACCCATGTGTTCGACAAGTTCATGAGTCCAAGAAACATACAGATGGTTGCTAGCGCCGCAAAGAACCATCCGATGCCGCTGTGAAACCCGCCGAGCATCCCCTTGTATCTGCGCTGGCCCAGACGCCTCAAGGGCCCGGGCGCGGTTCTCTTGCCACTCACAGCGCGACGAATCCTGCGACAATCTCTAGTACCACCCAGCGAAGGCTACTCGCCACAACGACCCGGCGTGCGTCCCCGCGCAAGAGCACTCGCGGCAGACATCCGTTCCTCGGACATTGCACTCATCGCCCACTAACAAGCGGGTTCGACCGCGCCGGCGGCGGCAATTGAGGGCGGTCGTGCTCGGGAGGCCGAAGCCGAAGGCTACCCTCGCACACCGCGGCAGAAGCGGTCGTATGCTCGGGAACGCCGCGCCGCAGGCCACCTTCACACACTCTGCGCGGCACTTGAGTCGTCACGGCCCGACCCAGATCTAGACTCATCCGGTGCCCACCCTCAGGCCACTGGTTTGGCTCCCCGTGCTGTGCATCGCCGTTGCCACCCTGATCTCGGGTTGCAGCGCGCTTGACCAGGATCTCAACTTGTTGCGCAAGGACCCGATGGCTACATGGACTAGTCCCGGTGTGATAGCAGAGACACGAAGCGAGACCCCGGCACGCCCCTATGGCGTTATTCCGAGCAGCGAGGCGGTCATTGTGCGCTCACTCACCTTCGCCGACGAGAACGCGGCCCTGACCGCCCAGGCCGCTGCCAGACGCGCCGCTCAGCTCAGCGGATGGAAGATGGAGGAGCCTGCGAACGTGATCGGCTGGAAGCAGATGGAGGGTCGGCTGAGCTCGATCGGCATCACCGGGTCTTTCGACGACGCAAAGGTCCTTGTGATCTCTATCTCGATCTGAAGAACAGCCACAGAACTCGCGGCATGACCGGATGTACGGCGTCGGGCCCACGGCCATCGGCGCCGAGGCTCTCAAGCCAGGACAGGCACGCGCACTCGGTAGTTGACCTAACCTGGCCCACGTCAGGAGGGGCGCAGTCGTTTCTGGCCGGGGTGCCTGTGTCCTAGTCTTCGCTTTGGCCGAACACAGAGGGTCCAGGGGTTCCAGATGCGTGTGGTTGTTCGATCGTCGACGACGGCGGAGCTCATTGTGGAGTCTCCGGTTGGACAGTTGGCGGGTAGGTGGCGCGATGACTCGCTCCGGCCGCTGGTGGGCCAAGCCATCGATGTGGAGTTCACTATCAATTGGATCGTTCGTGCGGAGGACGCCATCGTCGGCGCCGGGGCTGGTGCTTCTCTCCGTTGGGACCCGGCCATCAACCGGGTCGTTGGCCGTATCGAGCAGGTCGACGCAGACGGCATGGGGTTCCTCCGCCTGGCTGCTGACTCCCTTTCCATGATCGAAACAGATGGGTTCGTGGCAGAGGGGGCGTGGGTCCAACTCGACGTTCCATCCTCCGCCGTCGAGATCTACGGCTACGTGGTCTAGGACCGCCGGGCCGGTGCGTGCCCGACCATCCACGGCTCAGCGCGATCTACCTCGATCTCTGCGGCATTTAGGGCGGTCGTGCTCGGGCGCCGGCCAGCCGAAAGGCTACCCTCGCACACCGCGGCCAGAACCGGATGTCAGCGCCACAGGTCTGAGTCCTGGTTGCCCACTGTCCGCGGAAGGGTGTGCGACGATTCCTGCTGTGGTCGATTGGTTCCGGGGCTGGTTCCAGCGGTGGTTCGGCGACGATGAGCCTCCGGACTACGATCTGCCGGACCCAGCCTTGGCAGCCTACGATCACGGTTTGGGCGAGCTCCGCCTCAATGGCGAGCTGAAGGGCTACCTGGCCAGCGTGCGCCTGGAGATGTCGTTCCCTGCTCGGCAGTGGTGGCCTTGGTTCGTCATCGTCTGGACTGACAAAGGCAAGGACCGCGCCTTCGAGGACTACGGTCCCAAATGGCTCACCGTTCGCGAACTCGACGCGGGGTACTTCGAGCACTACCCAGACAGTGGCGGGGCCGAGGTGTACGAGTTCAGTTGGCTTACGCCCGACGAGGCCCGCGTCAAGTGGTCAGAACTCGGCTTGGCCGAGGACGACTTCTGACCAGCCCTGTCCCGCGGCGGCATCAGCGTGACTTGCGTGCCCCTCGGGTGCTCTTGATTGGGGGATCAGGGCGACCATCCTGAGCGTATGACAGCTCGGGACGAGATCCTCGAAGCGATTCCGGCGGTCGCACGCTCGGACGGCACGTTCACTGTCGAGGCAATCGCCCGTGAACTTCGCCGGCGCGGCTCTAGCTATGCAGAGTCGACCATTCGTACTCATGTGATCAGTCGAATGTGCGCGAACTCTCCAGGGAATCATGCGGTCACCTACAACGACCTTGAACGACTGGGGCCGGGCGTCTACCGCCGGCTCTAGCGAACATCGGAGAGCGGACCTGGCTTCTCCCGCTGATCCTGCCGATCCTTCTTGTCCCGTTCGGCCTTGCCGACTGGTGGCTCAACCGTGGCCTCGGAAACCCGGCCGTCAGCGGAGTCGAGGGAATGGACAACGACTACATCGCCGTGAGCCTTCACTACGACCTGATGATCGTTGTGGCTCTACTCAGCCTCGTCTGGATCGGTCTCGCCGCCCGCAAGCGGCATCAAACCAGAAGGGCGCGTGCGATCTAGCCGCGACCGACCTCCCACGAGTGAGCAGCCCGACTGCGGCAGAGGCAGTCGTGCACCCAGCAATTAGTCACCATCGACCTCATGCGGCGGAGCCTTACTACCACTCAGGGCTCGGATCGCCTCGTGCACTCATTCCTCCGTGCGCCCGGCTGACCCGCGATCTTCGTCCGACCACCACCACCCGGCCTTCTCCACGTTCTCATCACGAGTGGCCTGGACCATGCTCAACACCAAACCAACTGCAGCAAGGACGCCAAGACCTATCCCTATCCAGACGGTCCCAGAAAGCCGGTACTCGACGGCCATCGCCACAACACCAAGGAGAAGCCCCAGCATCGCCAGGCCGGAATAGCCGTTCATGATCCCGAGCAGCGTCATCGTTCTGGACGACCTCAGCCTATGAGAGAAGCTCACGCGTTCAATCGGACGCATCGGCCTTCCTCACTCCCAGAGTTGCTCCGAGGCAACATCGCAAACGAGCGATCATCGGTACGATCACCCGCGCCAGATGCGGCAGTTCCGGATGTCTCGGCACCTTTGCCTCCGCGTCATCAACAGCGCGAAGCGTGAGACAGTTTCGCCATGGCCACCGCCGACGAGGTCCTGGAGTTCATCGCAGTCGACGGCGTGCGATCGCAGGAGCTCGCGCGTTTGCTGCCTTTTCAGCGTGCAGTCTTCGCGTGCTGCTGTGCACAGCGTCTTCTCGACGCGAAGGATGCCGGCGGGGATCACCCTTTGGCACAAAGGGCAGTGCGGCTTGCTTGGGATTTGGCCTTGGGTGATTCCACGGAAGATCCCGAGCCGGTGCTGGACGAGCTGGAAGCTCTCGGGGAAGAGCTCGATCAGGACGCGCTCGCGGCCAGTTTCTATGCGCTGGCGACTGCCGCCCGCGGTGGTGCCGAAACGGCGGCATGGGCGGGGCAACGCGGCACCGACCATGCATTCGAGCTCCTGGACCGGTCGGACAGGTCCTATCGGCCACTTGAGGTTGACGCGATCGATCCCATCGTGCAGCGCGAGTACCTAGCACAGCGATCTGACTTGGACCGGGTCTCGTCCGCCGAGAGCTCAAGCAGCCTCGCCGAACTTCGACTTCATTGATTACGGCAAGCGGGCGAACTTCTCAGGCAGCCCGCGCGGCTACCTGCGCGCCTTGGCAGGAGGAGCTGCGGGGCTGCTGTGCGTCTCTTCGCGGTCGATGGCGGCCTGTTCGAGAGCGTCGACGAAGTCCGTAATGACCCGGAGCAGCAGGTGAGCCTTGTGGAGGGCGTTGCGAGCGTCTGCGGCGGTGTGGACGTCGAAGTCGATGGTGGCAACCCGGCTGCAGTCAGCGATGGCGATGAAGGCCGAGATGTCGTGCACCTCGCGTCCATCGGACAGGTACTTCTCGGGGTGGATATCGGCGAGTACGAAGGCACCCCCATGATGCCCCCGACGATTCAGAAAGCGTCGACGATAGAACGTGCGTGAAGCCATGGGCTTCCTTCCCAGGACCACTCCCGCCCGGGTGGGCGAGGTAGATCGCTCGACGCAGTTCTTCCTGAACGCATGCCAATCAGGCTACCCAGCCGCCCAGACACCCGGCTCTCAGCGCCCCGCGAGGGCGGTTGCGCTCGGGTGCGCAGGTCTGCGGGCCAGGCTAGCGATCGGCGGCAATTGAGGGCGGTCGTGCTCGGGTGGCAGCCAGCCGAAGGCTACCCTCGCACACCGCGGCATGAGCGTGGGTGTTTCGACGGCATCGTGCTGCTTGCCACCAGTGCCGCGACATCCAGGGTGGTCCAGCGCATAGAGGCGTGGCCTTGTGGGCATGGTGACCTCTTCGGCCGGTTCCAGCGGTCATGCTGCCCAAGCCTGAAGGCGACGCAAGGTCGTGGTGTTCTAGTCTCGTCGAGTGATTGGAGCCGCGTGATGCTCGACATCCCCGATCAGGTGCGGAACAAGGTCATCGCCGACGGGAACACCCCGTGGCTCGACGAGCTGCCCTTGGTCGTGGAGTCCTTGGCGCAGGAGTGGTCGTTGACCATCGGTGCCACGTTGCGCGGCGGCCATGCGGCGCTCGTCGTCGAGGCGACGCTCGCCGACGGGACGGCGGCTGTCCTCAAGGTCGGCGTTCCGGGGACTCGGCGCGATCTCACCTTCGAAGCCACCGCGCTGCGTCTTGCCGACGGCAATGGCTGCGCGAGCCTGCTAGGCGTCGATCTCGACCGCGACGCGCTTCTACTCGAGCGGCTCGGCACTGCCCTGTACAACGTCGTTCCGGATCCCGCAACGCGGCACAACATCTTGTGCGACGTCGCTGTCCGGTTCTGGCGCCCGGTCGGCCCCGATGCTGACCTTCCGACGGGCGCGGACAAGGCACGTGAGTATTCCGAGTTGCTTCCGCGGCTGTGGGAGGAAACGGATAGGGCGTGTTCCAGGGCCACCGTCGAGGATGCTCTAGCGTGCATCGAGCGTCGTCGCCGCGCCCACGATGATCGAGATGCCGTGCTCGTCCACGGCGACGTCCACGACCTCAACGTCCTCCACGCGGCAGATGGCAGCTTCAAGCTGATAGATCCCGTTGGTCTGCGCGCTGAACCGGCTTGCGATCTTGGCACCATCATTCGCTGCAATCCCGACGCCGGCGACGACCTGCACGCCAGGGCGGAGCGGCTGGCGGCCCTCACCGGTGTAGACGCCGTCGCTATCTGGGAGTGGGGAACGATCCACCGCGTGATCAGCGGCCTGTACAGCCGCAAGATCGGACTCCAACCGTTCGGCGACCTGCTGCTCGCCGAGGCTGACCGACTGACCCGATGAAGACGGCGCCTCGCGGCAGAACCGGATGTTCGACACCGCGGCCTGGAATCGCCCGGCCACTGGCCGGTCGAGGGCGTTGGCGCCGGACGTCTCTTCCACTGTTACCATCCACATCCGATATCGCGACGTGCTCAACACAGCGAGCGGCGTCGTCGAGGTCCAAGGCCTTACAACGGACGTGGACGGCCTTCACTCGCGTACCTGCTTGTTCGGTTCGCCGGGTCCGAACTCGAACGCTGACGTTTCTAGCAAAGCTCCATGAATCTCCACTCTCAGCCACACCCCGTCTTCCACGGTCGCCGATAGCTGCGCGACTTGGCCACGCAATAATGGCGTCATGCCGATGGACCGCCCAAGCACCGGAAGCGAGTCGAGCGTGCGTCCGGCCGAAGGGGAGCGTTCCGCCGTGGTCGGGTTCAGCGGACAGTACGGCTTGGCGGCGCGTGCGGTTCTTGCGAAGATCGCGTCTCTGGAGTGGATTCGCGTCGCCGACCCCAATGCGGGCGTCGCGGATGACTTCCAGTTCCAGGCTGGCGGGACTCGGTATGCGATGCAGGTCAAGTGGGCCCAGTATCCGGGCAGCTTCGGTTGGGCTGAACTTGTCAACGGATCAAACGGCACGGCACCCCTTCTCGGGCGGCTCGCGGAGGCTTGGCTGCGGATCAGTCGAGACTGGTCGGGACCCTTGGAGATACGGCTCTGGAGTAACGAGTATCCGTCGACGGCTGCCCCTAGGGCGGGCTCCGTGCTGGCGTCCTGCTCGGTTGCCCTTCCGAATCACTTCGCCGCATTTCTGGCCCGCTCGTGGACGCCAATCCGGCGCTCTCTACGCGCGTCCAGTCGCGACTGGGCCCAGGTTTCCGCACGGCTGGAAGTGTCCGAATGGCAGCCGGCGTGGGACGCGCTCCGAGTGGCATCCGGGCTTGACGAAGACTCGTTCGCGAGGTTTGTCAGCGATCTAGATCTACATTTCGGCCCAGTGGTCGATGACCGGTTGTTGCGCCCGGACGAGGCACCTCACGAGGCGGACCTGGAGCATCTCGCCGCGACCCTTCAGGCGTTAGTTGCTGACCCGGCTCGGCCACTCGAGCTCAGCCGGAGGGCGCTCCTGGAGCGTCTCGGATGGGAGGACCGGCTTCGCTTCCGCAATCCACATGCATTTCCGGTGCCCGCCGTGTACGCGGCGAACGAGGCAGCACGGAGACAATTGCAGGTACGACTAGCTGAGTTGGATGGCGGCTACGTGGCGCTTGTGGGCCCGGCAGGATCGGGCAAGTCGACACTACTTGCCAGTCTGACTTGGCCCGAGCGACGTGTCGTGCGGTACTACGCATTCGTTCCTGATTCGCCAGACCCCCTCAGTGGACGGGGTGAGGCGGAAAGCTTCTTTCACGATGTGAGTCTTGCGCTCGAGGATGTTGGGATTCCGCGTGGGGGCTACGGGAACGATCTGCGTAGCCAGCGAAGTGTGCTCCACGCCCAACTGATTATCGCTGGTGAGCGCTGGCGCGATTCCGGCGAGACCACCGTAATCGTCGTCGACGGGCTTGACCATGTCCCGCGAGAGCAGAGCCCGTCACGCTCCCTACTGGAAGAGCTGCCACCACCGGCGGCGATTCCCGGTGGGGTGTTCGTCGTCCTCGGGACGCAGACGATTAGCATCCTTCCGCCGCCTATCGCCGAAGCGCTTAATCTGGACCATCGAGTAATCGAACTGCCTGCACTCGCGCCAGCGGAGATACTTCGGATTGCCGATGCCGCAGGCCCAGGCACGTGGCTTCTCCCCGGTCAGCGGGACGAGCTCGTGACGGCCAGCGAGGGCCACCCGCTGGCGTTGTCCTACCTCTTGCAGGACCTCGCGGCACTGGAGGCGAGCGAACCTGATCCCGAGCTTCGACGAGTTGTTGCTCGCGCTGTGTTGAGCGACGCTTCGACCTACGGCCGCGAGGTTGCGACGCGTTATCGCGGATATCTCCGCGCCGTCGGCGATGATCCTGACCTTCGGGGCCTTCTCGCTTCTGTAGCGCGCCTTCGCGCTCCAGTTGACCTTGACTGGCTCAAGAGCTGGACGCCGCCGCCTGTCTTGGACGAATTTGTCAGGAGAACCGCAACGTTCTTTCGACGCGAGGGCACGACGTGGCGCTTCATTCACAACAGCTTTCGACGTTTTTTGGTGGAGGAGAGCGCTGCAGTGGCCGGCGTTTTCGATGCCGATCGGGACCGAGCATTACATGTCGCGTTGGCAGACATCTGCGGTCAAACCAACGATCGTTGGGTCCTCTATAGGGATGAGGAGTTGGCCCATCGATACCTAGCTGGTGACTACGCGCGTGTGATTGAACTGGCCACTCCCACCAAGCTCCGTGAGAAGCTGTTCGCGCTACGCCCTTTAGTTGTAGTGAAAGATCAGGCGCGAATCGCCCTACGAGCGGCCGCTGACTCGGGCGATCTCCAAGCTTTTGTTCGGATGCTCCTCTTCCACAACGAGCTGTTCCAGCGAGATCTGATGCTGAGCGCCGAGACTCTCGCAGAGGTGATAGTCGACCTTGAGCCGCTACGCGCATTGGAGCATGTGGTTGCGGCGGGACACCTACGGGTCCCGGTTGAGGCGGCGCTAAGGGTGGCTGCCCGCTTGTCCCGCCTGGGGAGCTTCGAAGGGTCGGCCGACATCATTCGCGCATGCGGTGGCTTGCGCGAGGTCGCGCGGGAGCATCCGCAGTCCGCGGCCGACTGGGCTGAGGCGGTTCTCCACATGTCGGGCCTTTCTGAAGTCCTGGCCCAATTTGACGCTCAACTGGCCCCAATGGGCGAGACGCTGGACCGAGGTGTAGGCGCACATGCAGCTGATGGGGACGAGGCATGGGCTGCTGAACGACGGCGACGCGAGCGAGAGCATGCTTCCCGCCAGATCGCAACCGCCCGCAACTTCCTGCTAGCCCGGTGCTTCGATCTCGTCCTAGAGGTACGCGATGAGAGCAGTCTGGAGCTCCTTCTCGCCAGGATTGATCGCGAACCCGCGGTTGGGTGGCACGCGCGTGCTCGAGTGGCCCGTGCGGTGGCTGCCAGCGAGGATGGCGACACAGGCTCGGTGGTGGCGTGGGCCCGTGCAGTGATCGATCTCGGTGCTGAGTTCGCAGAGCCCGAAGATGATGAGGAAGAAGAAGGCGATCCATCGGGCAGCCCCTTGCAGCGCATTCCGCTCAGTCTTCGCCTCAGAGCCGCGGACGCCATCGTCTCCAGCGGCATGGTGGACGCGGCGGAACTCGATCTCTTGGTGCCGCCGGGGACTCGGGCTGCGTGGCCCTCAATCGTGGTTGGCGAAGACGGGTTGGCGCCGTTCACGTCCTTCATCGACCTAGCGCGGTTACGCGTTGTACGTCCAGAGGACGGCATTCGCCCCTCTGGTCCAGCTGCGTCTGACCATCCCAACCGACGAAGCGCGGGGACGGAGCGGTTCAAGCGAGCGCTCCGAGAGCTGGCATCGCTGGAGGGCCGGCATCTCCTTTTCAGCGTGGGCCGCGGTGACGCTCCGAACATAGCTGCCGAAGCAGCTCAGGTGATCCGCGTACTGGAGGTTCCTTCTCGGCAAACAAGGGACTGGACGAGCTGGTACCAGGTGACAAACGCCGCACCTAGCCTGTTCCGGCGTCTTGCGCGTCTGGCTGCGAAAGGCGGGACGGCTTCGACAATTGCGCTACTAGAGCGATTCGCGGCTGGCTGGGAGGACCCAAACCGTGCAGCTTATTGGTCTCCGTCGCGACAACTCCATGTCTTGCGCGGTGTCCTGCGTGCTTCTTTGCCGTCTGCACCGACTGAGGTACTCCACGCCGTAGGTGTACACCTTGACAGGCTTGGTACCGCGATAGCGGAGTTGGACGCGGGGCCACAAGAGTTCGGCGAGATATGGCTTGAGCTGTCACGGGCTTGGATTGAGGCGCGTGAGCCGATTCGAGCCGAGGCAGCGCTCAAGAGAGCAGTTCAGACCTCCTGGGGGCCCGGTCTCCACGGCGACGATCGACAATTGCGGGACTGGCTGGACTGGTTGAACGCTGCCCTGCAGGCGGGGACGATTGAGCGCGGGGAGTTCTTGAGTGCGGCTCGCCGGTATGCGAAACGGCTGGTTGCCGCGAAGGACGCGGACCACGACGCTGCAGAGGCTGCGGCTCTGTTGATCCGGATGGTCTGGGCGGTCGATCCAGACCTAAGCACGTTGTTGGCAGAAGCGCTTTGCGATCACGGCATCGTGGAGGAGAGCGATGCAGTGGAGGCTGTCTTGCTCGGAGCGGCACAAGATTCGCAAATCTCGGACGAGCTGACAGCCATCACTGCAGCGCACCTGCTAATCCCGCTCCGTAGACAGCCGCCTGATGAGTTGCGTGCGCTGATCGAGCAGCGGAGCGGTGCGTCAGGGTCCCGCGCGCTGGAGGTCATCGACGCTGCTATTGACCTCTGGGCGGCCCCCGAGGACATCGACGCTTCTGCCGCCGACTCGGCCGAAACCATCACACCGAATCGCGCCACCCCGGCAAGCGCGCCGCAGCCAAGTGCGCCCCCAGCAAGCGTCACGGCGCTTCTAGTAGAAATGCGGCGCGATACTAACGGCGGGGCCGATGCACACGCCTGGCGGTCCTCTGTCGAGGTCCTAACCAATGACGGCGTAACGCCTGCAGTCGGGCGGTCGTTGCTGGCAGAGGCAAGCCGGTTGCACCTTGACGGTGAGCCCTTGGGTTGGATTGCAGACGTAGCTGCTCGTTCGGGGCTAGCGGACGAGGCAGCATCGGTGGTCGCGGACGCTCTCGGCCGAATCCCCGCGTACGGATGGATCCGGCATTATGACGGCGGCAGCCGCCTCAGGTTGTTCGTTGCTGCACTGAGAAACCGCCACCAGACTCTTGTGCGCCTGGCGGCACGCGACTTGGCGGGTGCTGTCTCTACAGGAGCAATATCGAGCCAGGTCTTCCCCAATGACCTACGCCGAATCATCGAGGTGATCAACGGTGATGATGGGGTGGCTCTCGCATGGCCACAGGTGGAAGAGCATTTGGAGGTATTTGCCCCCGCTGTTGAACTCCTGCCCGAACTGGCCGGCGAAGTCGAGCCGACAGGTAGTCCGGCCAAGGCGCTGTTGCGCTGGGTCGCGGGATACTTTGGGCACCCCGTTCGGCAGCGTGATTTCGGTGCCCGTAAGGTTCTGCAAGCCGCTCTCGAACTAGCGCGACCTGAGGCGGAGGGTGTTCTCACTGAGTCGCTTAATGATGGGGGCTGGATGACCGAAGCGGCGCTGCACGTGTTGCTCGCGTGTGACGACGCATTGCCGCCGCTATCCAGCGGGGCCACCCGAAGTCTTGCGGAAGCCGCCGTCAGCATTGACGCGATTTGTCGCGACTTGGCCCGCAAGCTTTGCCTCCGCCATGGCATCCGATGGAATGAACCAACCTACCGACGTCTCCCGGCGGTGTACCGCCTCGCGTTGCCTGATCTCCGTGAACGTACGGCGTCTCCCCTGGATGATCGCGGCGTCCCGATGATCGACCACAACGATCCGCAACAAGTCGTGGCACCGTTCGACGTCCCCCTCCGCTTCGCGGCAACCGCTGCGGGAATTGACGAGGAGTCGGTGTTATACCACGCAGCGGCGATCGCACGCGCGATCGAGACGCCCTGGTTGCGCGGCGGGCATCAAGCGCAGGCGACCCGACTCACGCAGAGAGGAGAGCTCCACGCATACCGGCCTTGGGCGTTTATGGCTGGACGCCGCGCTCTTGGAATCGTCCTGGCCGAGCTTACCGACGCTCGCTCCCTCGACGCAGATATTGCTCAAGCACCCGCCTACGCGCTTGGGCTGATCGACGAAGTCCTGACAACCGTCTCACCGGAGCCGCTCGACGACACGACTCCTGCTCCGTGGCGCGCACGTTCCGAGTTCGGGTTCGATGCTCGCGCCTGGTGCGCCCAGACGGAGGGTGCGACCCAGCACTATGTGGCGGTAGCCGGGACTGCATCGACGTACGTAATAGCTGAAGCGACCGCTTGGGTCCGACTCGAGTGGGAAAAGCCCGAAGAGCGCCGCACGATCAAGACATCGCACGGTCCGAGCTCGGCCGGTGGCATCCTGCTTCCGCGACGAGCCCGCTGGGAAAGCAGCTATGCCCCCGCCAATGACTACCTTGAGGGCCATGATCTCCTGTGGGCCCATCGAGAACTAATCGTGGAGGGATGGGAGATGAGCAGCGACCCCCCATGGAGTCGGTGGCTCGCGTTGCATCCGGCTGTTGCAAGATCATTGGACTGGAGACCCGACCCGGAGCAGCTATTCGCCTGGGTGGGTGCTGACGACGTGTGGCGAGCGCGGTCGGTTGTGCGAGCCCGCGGGCAACTGAGCCACCAAGCGTATGCACACACATACTGTGCGGAGGGCTGGCAGGTAGTTCTAAGTCGCAGCGGGCTGGCGGAAGTCCGAGAAGCGTTTGGCTCTCTTCGACGCGTGCTTCAGGTCGAGAGAACTCTGCCAGCACGTCCACGCGATGAGCGGCCCATTGATGAGACCAACCGGTTCAGCGCTCCACTCGCAGAACCGAGCTGATTTGAGTAGAAGAGCTCGACACGCCGCCCGACGGGCCGCCGCGCTGGCACGAGTCCCCAGGCTCATTCTGGGTCTCGGCACCGGATGTCGTCGAGGGTGACGGTCCCGTCGCTGTCATCGGCAGATCCGGTCGTTTCGAGGTGCCCATCGCTCGCCCGCCGCATCCGGCCAGTACACCGAACCGGAAAGGGGCGCGCTCCGCCAGGAACGGGCTAGGCGACATCAAAGCCTCAGTTTTCGAGCTGATGTTCCGCCGGGCTCAAGACAGGCACCGTCGAGAGTGTCCAGCGTAGCCAGACGGTACTTGCGCTGCTCGACGCCGCCCGGCCGAAGTGACCGTGTTACCTCGAATGTGACCTTGCCAGGTGACAACTTCAGGTAACGCGGTCGGCGAGAGCCGTGCTTGCTGGACCTCGAAGGTGCCTTTGACAAGGCCTTTTGCATGGAGCGGATGACGGGAATCGAACCCGCACTGTCAGCTTGGGAAGCTGATGTTCTGCCATTGAACTACATCCGCATGCGCCCCGCCCACGGGCCGATGCGCGAGGAGCAGTCTAGCCGGAGCCGGACGCGCCCCGCGAACTCCCCGCGGATTACGCCGACGCGCGCGACAATGGGACGAAACCGCGCAGGTCGGGGCACAACGTCTGCCAGACTGCTTCTGACAACGACTCACGCGCAGCTGGCGACTGCGCAGACCAGGGAGCGAGGCGGGTGACCAGAGAAGACCGGGCCATCACGATCGTCGATCTGATCACGCGCGCCCTCGCAGCGATCGACAACGGCGAACAGGCCGAGCAGATGGTGTGCAGCACGCTGGCCAAGGCTGCGCACGCGGAGATCGCCGTCCTTGTCGGCCTCGACGTCGGACGGAAGCTGCACGTCCACGCGGCCTGGCCCGACCAGCGCAGGGTCGCTGCGTTGGTGGAGGTCATCGGCCACGGTGGACGCCGCTCCGAGGGCAACCTGCACCTCGGCCAGCACCCGGCTCTCGGCGAGATCATCACCATGGGTCCTGATCTCGACCAGAGCCAGCCGCAGGAGCGGGCCCGGCTGCTCGCGCTGTCCCGTCGCGGCGGGTTCAGCCCCGAGGCGCAGGCGCTTTTCGCCGAGGCTGTCGCTCCGGTGATGCTCCTCATGCCCCACGTCGCGGAAGCGTGCAACAAGGAACAGCGCACCCGGACGGCGGCGGACGCGGCCGCGGCCCTGAACCTCACGGCGCGCGAAGTGGAGGTCCTCCAGCTCCTCTCCGAGGGCCTTCTCGCCAGGACGATCGCCGCACGGCTCGGGCTCTCCCCCCGCACGGTGCACAAGCACCTCAGCAACGTCTACAGCAAGCTCGGCGTACACGACCGGCTCGTGGCCGTGAGCATCGCCCGCGCACAGGGCCTGATCGCCGCCTGAGCGGACGGGCGCTACCGGCCGCGGGCCTTGCGCACGGTCTTCTTCAGCAGCCACAGCGGCAGCAGCCACGCACCCAGCGCAGTGACCAGCCACACCACGAGCGTCCCCAGCAGCCACGCCATCGGCCCATCGAACGTGATTCCACCCTCGAGAGAATGGGCGATCGCCAGCGCGATCCCGGTCGAGATCAGGCCCACGCCACCCACCAGCGGCGGCGAGAACTTCGCGGCGAGCTTCGTGACCACCGGCGTGAGCAGGCTCTGCGCCACGGTGAACACCACCACGGCCACGAGAAAACCGCTGACGCCGACGACCATGCCGGGCACCAGCCAGCCGGCGACCAACAGGCCCAAAACGGACGATCCGAAGAAGATCACGGCCAGGATCAGGATTTTCCGCATGAGCGCACAGTAGCCCGCCCAGACCCTTATCGAGACGGCTCGCCCGGCACCCGTCCCCCACTGCTCGGGGATGGCCCCCAACGCACCCCCAAAGCACCCTCGCCGGGGTTCCGGCGCGGTCCTGCCGGGCTTAGGTTCGAGACATGTCGAATCCCCTGGAACCCTCGGACGTGGGCCCCGCCGCCGGCGGCGACCTGACCGCTTCGGATACCGATCGCGACCACGTGATCGCCCTGCTCACCGCCGCCCAGGCCGAAGGACGCCTGACCGCGGCAGAACGCGACCAGCGCATCGCGGCAGCGCGGACGGCCGAAACCTTCGACGACCTGGTGCCGCTCACCCGCGACCTGGTCAGCCCGACCGGCCCAGCTGCCCGTCCGGTCATGAACTACGACGAGAGCCACGGAAGCGAAGAGGCGGACCAGATCGTCGCCATCTTCGGAGGCGCCACCCGCAAGCACCGCTGGAAGGTGCGGCGGAACACCTCGATCCTCGCGATGTTCGGCGGCGTCGAACTCGACCTCACCGAGGCCACATTCGAGGCCCACGAGCTGACCTTCAACGTGTTCTGCCTCTTCGGCGGCGTGGAGGTCACCGTGCCGCCGGGCACCGACGTGGACAGCAGTGTGATCGCGGTGTTCGGCGGCACCGAGGTTCGCAAGCTCGCCCCGCCGGACGGCGTCGCACCACGGATCGTGGTCAAGGGCTTCTGCGGCTTCGGCGGCGTGGAGGTGCGCAACCCGAAGGACCGCAAGCGGAGTTGACCCTCGTGGTGCCCGTTTCACCGTCCACAACAACCTCGCGCCTCCCGGCCGCTGACGCGACCGGGGCGCTTGGCTAGATTGGCCGTCATGAGCGACCTGTTCACCCCGACCGCGGACTGGCAACGGTTGTCGCCGGCCTACGCGACAGTCCGGCGCCTCGGGGCGCTCGTCTACAACCTCGTCGCCACCGGGATCGTCTGCCTCGGCACCTCCTTCTTCCTCGACTGGCGCTGGGTAGTGGCGGCGGCGGTCGCCGGGCTGAGCTGGACGCTGTGGCGAGTGATCCGCGCCGGGCGCTGGGTGCGCAGCTTCGGCTACGCCGAACGCGCCGAGGACCTCCTGATCACCCGCGGCCTGTGGAACAAGGAGCTCACCGCGATCCCCTACGGCCGGATGCTGTCGGTCAATGTCGAATCCGGCCCGATCGAGCGGGCCTGGGGCTTGGCGAAGGTACAACTGGTCACGGCCAGCATCCACTCGGCCGGACACATCCCCGGCCTTTCGCAGGCCGACGCCGCGGCCCTGCGGGACCGGCTGATCGTCGCCGGCGAGGCCCAGGCCCTGCCGCTATGACCGAGCCCGTCGCGCCGCCACCCGACCGGCCAGACGCGAGCCCTCCGGCCGAGGTCACCGAGCGGCCGCACCCGCTCACCCCGCTGATCCGGGGCTGGGTCGTCCTGCTCGCGGTCATCATCGCCTTCGGCCGTGACTACCTGCCGATCGGGCGCGAGCCGCAGCCGCTCCCGCCGCTGCAGTTTCTGCTCGGCGCCGTCGGGGTGGTCGCGGCGGCCAGCGGCATCGCCGGCTACTTCTCCTGGCGATTCACCCGGTTCGTGATCGACGCCGAGAAGCTCCGGATCGACTCCGGCGTGCTGTTCCGGCGATCCCAGCGGGTCGCGTTCGACAAGGTGCAGTCCATCGACGTCGTCCAACCCCTTGCCGCGCGGCTGTTCGGGCTCGCCGAACTGCAGATCGATGTCGGTTCGCACGAGCGGCCCAAGCTGCGCTACCTGAGCCGGGCCAGGGCGTACGCGCTGCGCGACTACCTGCTGGCCCGCGCGAAGGGCGTCCAGGCAGAGGCGGACGCCGCCAGCGACTCCACCTCCGTCCTGGTCGACCTCGGCGCCCAGGACGAGGTGCTGGTCCGCGTCCCCCCGCAGGTCCTGCTGCTCGCCGCCGCCACCTCCCACGAGTTCTGGTCGATCATGGCCACCGGCGTGGTCGCCGCCGTCATCGGGATCACCTTCAACCAACCCTGGCTGGTACTGGTGATCGCCATTCCCACCGCCAGCACCCTGATCGGGTTCGTCGGACGCCGGGTGACCAGCCAGTTCAACTACACGCTCTCCCGGCGCGCCCACGGCCTGAGGATCTCCCGCGGCCTGACCAGCCTGACCAGCCAGTCGCTGCCGCCGCGGCGCGTGCAGGCCGTGCAGATCAGCCAGTCGCCGGTGTGGCGCCGGCTGGGCCTGTACCGGATCGACCTCGAGGTGATCGGCTGGGGCCACGTCACCGACAACGAGAACAAGACCGGCGTCTCGACCATCCTGCTGCCCGCCGGCACCATCGCGCAGGTGCGGGTGGCGCTCGCTGCCCTCTGGCCACGGGCCGACTTCGAGTCCGTCGAGCTCCACCAGCCACCGGCCCGCGCCCGCTGGCTGCATCCGCTGGCCCAGCCGTTCCTGCGCTGGGGGCACGACGATGCGCTGGTCGTTTCCCGCCACGGGTGGCTGGTGCGGCGCTGGCAGGTGGTGCCGCACGCCCGGATCCAGTCCGTCCGGATCACCCAGGGCATGGTGTCCCGGAAGCTCGGCCTGGCAGGTCTGGAGTTCCACACCGCCGGCGGCCAGATCATGCCCCACGCGCCCGGTCTGGACGCGGCGCACGTCCTGGAGCGGCAGTCAGAACTGCTGCGCCTCGTCCACCATCCCGCGGAGGTGGACGTCAGCGACGCTGATCCCGGTCAGGCGGACGCCGGGCCGGAAGCCCTGCGCGCCGACCACGCCGAGGACACCATCTCGTCGAGCGAGTAGCTCATCCTCCAGCCCAGGTCGGCCGCAGCCGCCGACCCGTCGGCGACGATCCGCGCCGGGTCGCCCGGACGCCGCGACGCGATCTCGGGCGTGAACTCGATCCCGGTGACCCGCGCCATCGCGTCCATGATCTGCCGGATGCTCAGCCCGTCCCCACTTCCCAGGTTGTACGCCGGACGCAGCGGCCGTCCCTCGGCGAGAGCCAGTGCCGCCGCGACGTGGCAGTCGGCGAGGTCGCCCACGTGCACGTAGTCGCGCACGCAGGTGCCGTCGGGGGTCGGGTAGTCCTCGCCGTTGATCCGCGGAGTGCGTCCGGCCAGCAGGGCCTCGATCACCAGCGGGAACAGGTTGTGCGGGCTCGCGTCATAGACCTCGTCTGTGGCCGAACCCACCACGTTGAAGTAGCGCAGGCTCACGCCGCGGAAGCCCTCCGTGGCCCGGACGACATCCTTGATCAGCCACTCGCCGATCAGCTTCGACTCCCCGTAGGGCGACTCGGGGTGGTTCGGTGATTCCTCGGTGACCAGTTCGGTGTCGGGCGTGCCGTAGACCGAGGCCGAGGAGGAGAAGACGATCCGGTCGACTCCCGCGTCCGTCATCGCCTGGAGCACGCTGGCCGTCCCGGTCACGTTCTGCGCGTAGGTGTGCAGTGGTCGCTGCACCGAGACCCCCGCGTACTTGAACCCGCCGACGTGGATCACGCCGGTGCAGCCGTGGTCCCGCAGCACGTCGGTCACGGTCGCGGTGTCCAGGAAGTCGGCCTGGATGAACGGGACGTCCGGCGGCACGAATGCCGCGATTCCCGAGGAGAGGTCGTCCAGCACCACCGGCGCCAGCCCCTTTGCCTGCAGGGCCCGCACCACATGCGCCCCGATGTATCCGGCTCCGCCGGTAACCAGCCACGTCGTCACGCCAGCGAGTCTATGGGAATGGGATCGCTCTCGAACCTGCGCTGGTTAGTGTTGACCCATGCAAAACCAACCCGTGCTGGGCATCGACATCGGCGGCTCCGGGATCAAGGGCGCCCTGGTTGACCTGGAGGCCGGCGACTTCGCGGCGGAGCGAGTGCGCATCCCCACCCCCGAGACGTCGACCCCCGCGAACGTGGCCGACGTGGTCGGCGAGATCGTGGCCCAGTTCGCCGACCAGATGGGCGACGGGCCGATCGGCGTGACGATCCCCGCAGTGGTCACCCACGGCATCACCCGGTCGGCGGCCAACATCCACAAGTCCTGGATCGACGCCCCCGCCGAGCAGATCTTCGCCGAGCACCTGGGTCGCGAGGTCGTCCTGGTCAACGACGCGGACGCGGCCGGCGTCGCCGAGGTGATGTTCGGCGCGGCGAAGGGCCACCAGGGCCTCGTCCTGGTCACCACGCTCGGCACCGGCATCGGCAGCGCGCTGATCTACCGCGGCGTCCTGGTGCCGAACACGGAACTCGGCCACCTCGAGATCGACGGCCACGACGCCGAGAGCCAGGCGGCCGCGTCCATCAAGACGGCGCTCGGGCTCTCCTACGACGAGTACGTGCCGCGGCTGCAGCGCTACTACGAGACCGTGGAGGCCCTGTTCTGGCCGGACCTGTTCGTGGTCGGCGGCGGCGTCTCGAAGGCGTCCGACAAGTTCCTGCCGAAGCTGAACCTGCACACCCCGATCGTGCCCGCCCACCTGCGCAACCGCGCCGGCATCATCGGCGCCGCGTGGCTGGCCGCGGACAAGGCGAATCACCCCGAACGCGCGGTCTGACAGACCGAATTGGGGACGGTTCCTAACTCGGTCCACCGCCTGAGGATGGACCGAGTTAGGAACCGTCCCCAACCTGGTCCAGCCGGGTCACATACGCTCGGGGGCCTCGATGCCGAGCAGGTCGAGACCGAGCGCGAGCACCCGGCGAGTGGCCGCGCACAGCGCCAGCCGGGACGCCCGCAGGTCGCCCTCGCTCTTCAGCACGGGGCACTGCTCGTAGAAGGAGCTGAGCGCGCCGGCGAGCTCGTAGAGGTAGCCGCACAGCCGGTGCGGCTGGAGCGTCTCGCCCACCTGGGCGACGACCTCACCGAACCGGGACAGCAGCAGCGCCAGCGTGTGCTCTGCGGGCTCGGTCAGCACCGTGACCGTGTCGTAGCCGAACCCCTCCGCCTCCGCCTTGCGCAGGATCTGGTTCACCCGGGCGTGCGCGTACTGCAGGTAGGGCCCGGTGTCACCGGTGGTGGCCACCATTCGTTCCGCGTCGAAGGTGTAGTCCTTCTGCAGGCCGTTGGACAGGTCGGCGTACTTGATCGCCGCCAGCGCGATGGAGGGCGCAGCCTCCTGTTCGGCCGCGTCCAGCAGGCTGTTCAGGGTGACCGCGGTGCCCTCGCGGGTGGAGAACTTCTTGCCGTCCGCACCGAGAACCTGGCCGAACCCGACGAACTCCGCGCTCACCTCGTCCGGAAGGTAGCCGGCCCTCCGCGCGACCGCGAACACCTGCTCGAAGTGGTAGGTCTGAGGCGCGCCGACCACGTAGATCAGCCGGTTCGCGTGCAGCGTGCCGACCCGGTGCCGAATCGCGGCGAGGTCGGTGCACGTGTAGCCGAAGCCCCCCTGGGCGTTACGGATGATCGCCGGAGCCGGGAAGCCGTCGGTGAACACCGCCAGCGCACCGGCGTCCACCACGGCGATGCCCCGGTCCTCGAGATCAGCCGCGACCACCGGCAGGTCCGCGTTGTAGATCGACTCTCCGGCCAGGTCGGCGTCGGTGAGCAGCACGTTCATCCGCCGGTAGGTGGCGTTGAAGCCGACCAGGGAGACATCGATCAACTGCTGCCAGATGCGCCGGGTCTCCTCGTCCCCCGCCTGCAGCTTGACGACCCGGGCCCGAGCCCGGTCAGCGAACTCCTCCGACTCCTTCAGGTGGGCGTTCGCGCGCTGGTACAGCGCCTCGGCGCCGGGGAGGTCGAGCGTGCTGAGGTCCAGGCCCTCGTCGAGGGTCTGCTCCACGAGCATTCCGAACTGGCGCCCCCAGTCGCCGATGTGGTTCTGCGGGATCACCGTGTGGCCCTGCGCGCGCAGGACCCGGGTGAAGCAGTCGCCGATGATCGTCGAGCGCAGGTGGCCGACGTGCATCTGCTTGGCCACGTTGGGCGATGAGTAGTCGACGACGACCCTCAGCGGTTCGTCGACGGTGCTGATCCCCGCACCCGGTTCGGTAAGCACCTGGGTGGCCGCCTCGGCCAGCACCTCGGCCCGGATGCGCAGGTTGATGAAGCCCGGACCGGCGACCTCGAGGGGCTCACACAGGTCGGCGAGATCGATCTGCTCGACGAGCCGGGACGCCACCTCCCGCGGCGGGCGACCCTCGGCGTTGGCCAGACGGAGCGCGACGTTGGTCTGGAAGTGGCCGAATTGGGGACGCGTCGCCGGGCGCAGTTCCGGGTCGATCCCGGCCGCAGCCTGGACGCGTTCACTCAACACCGAAGGCAGGGACAGCATGGCCGCCATTTTCGCACGGCGTGACGACCCTCCCCGTCCTCGCCCAGCCGCGACCGGAACTCGTACGCTCCGAGGTCTGAGAACCCGCGCGACGCGTCCGCCCGAGGGGTCTGCGACGGCGTAAGATCCGCGCCTGGGGGCACTCCGCCGGACGCGATCCGGCGATGGAGACCCTCGGCAGAATCCTGAGAGCATGCTAAATTTCAGAGAAGACCGGGCTTTCAGCGGAGGGGCTGCAGGTCCGCACGAGCGGAGGGCGATCGTGACGCGGTTGTGGGGCCGGCTGAGCCGTGTGCTCGCGGTGCTCGCCACCCTCTCGCTGCTCCTCGGAATCGGACCTGCGCTGAAGGCCGACGCCAACCCCGTCCTGCCCGACCCGCCGGTGACACTGAGCGCCAGCCAGCGCTCCACGCTCGCGATCCTCTCCTGGCCGGCCGTCGATGGAGCAAAGGGCTACGCCGTCGAGTACGACACCGACGCGGCCTTCCCCGCGTCCACGCGCCTGACGACGGCCGACACGGTCATCGTCGTCTCCGGACTCACCCCGGAGACCACCTACTTCGCCCGGGTGGCCAGCTGGGACCCGCAGACCGACGCCGTCGGCGACTGGAGCCTGGCGATCAGCTACACCACCGGGCCGCGTGAGTTCGCCGTGGCCCCGCCCGTGGTCACACTCTCCGCGGCGACGAGCACGTCCATCACGGCCGATTGGTCGACGGTCGAAAAGGACGCCCGCTACCAGGCGAAGATCGGCAAACAGCCCGATGCGCTGGGGGACGCGGTGAGCGTCAAGGATCCGACCGCCACGTTCGACGGGCTCGACCGGACCACCACCTACTACGTGAGCGTGCGCGCGGTCGACGCAGCCGCCGACCCGGTCACCGCCTGGTCCGCACCGGTGCCTCTGGAGACCCCGGAGGCGCTTCCGCTCCGGGTGGGCAGCTTCAACATCAAGTGCTACAGCTGCCGCGAGAAGGGGGAGAAGAGCTGGGCGCAGCGCAAGTCGGCGGTCGTGTCCACGATCCTGGGCCAGACGCCGGACGTGCTCGGCGTGCAGGAGGCGTCCCAGGGCCGGATGCGCGGACGCAACGTCTCCCAGTTCATCGACCTGGTCAACGGGCTGGGCGCTCCGTACGCGGTCACCAACCGCTCCCGCGTGGGGCGCGGCGCAGGACTCGACAGCCGGATCATCTACAACACCGAGGCGCTGACCCTGATCAAGCAGGGGTCGGTGCTCCTGCCGACCGGGAAGGGCGCGAACATCCGGCGCTACCTGGTCTGGGCGACGTTCCGGCAGAACTCCACCGGAAAGGTGTTCCTCTTCGGCAACACCCACCTCGACAACGGCAAGAAGGTCAAGTCCCTCCGGTTGCGTCAGGTGAAACTGATCACCAAGACGCTGAAGCGGATCTCCGGCGGCAAGCTGCCCACGATCATGGTGGGCGACTTCAACACCCACAAGTGGATCTCCGGCGGCAACAAGCCCTACGACGCGATGGTTTCCGCCGGCTACCTCGACCCGCTCGGCAACACCTACAAGAGCCGGCACTCCGCTCCCGGCGCGTTCGTCGAGTCCCGGATCAACACGAACTACTCCAGCACGAACGGCTACGAGCGGAAGGCCCGCAAGCTGCCGTACATCAACGGCACCTACCTCGACTACATCTTCGTGACGAAGATGCGGGTGGCCGAGTGGGAGACCGTGGTGAAGATCGACCGCAGCGGCCGCTACATCGGCACGATCCCCTCCGACCACAACATGGTTCGGGCCACGGTCTACCTTCCCTGACCCCGGCCGAAGTCTTCAGGGCCGCTTGAGGGTGCCTGCCCGCGGGATGGTCCGGGCCGGGCAGCTGAGCTTACGATCGAAGCCCCCCTCGCAATTCTCGGATCTGGGAGTTCTCGTTGAAGACGAACACGCGCGCGCTCATCGGCTGGCTGGTCAGCGTCCTGCTGCTGATCGGCCTCGCCCCGGCGCACAGCGCTGCAGCCGCCCTGCCGAAGCCGACCGGACTGAAGGCGCTGAGCACCAGCACCACGGCGATCGGGCTCGCCTGGACTCCGGTCGAAGGAGCGCCGCTGTACCGGGTGCAGTACTCGAAGTCGTCCTCGATGAGCGGCTCGAAGTACCTCACGGTGGACACGGCGTCCGCCGAACTGACCGGCCTCTCCGCGGGCAAGACCTACTACATCAAGACGCGTGTGGTCAGCGCGGACGGGGCGGGGCTCAGTTCGTACTCCGCAGCCCTGACGGTGAAGACCAGATCCTACGGCTACAGCTACCTTGCTCCGACCGGCCTCGCCGTGACTGCCGCCACCCCGACCAGCCTCGCGCTGAGCTGGAACAGCCGCGGTGAGGGGATCCGCTATCGGGTGAGCTGGAGCAAGAGCTCGACGTTCAGCGGTGCGAAGTACATCCGCGAGACCAGCACGAGCCTCACCCTCACCGGGCTGGACCCCGCCACCAAGTACTACCTCAAGGTCCGGGTCATCACGACGTCCGGCTCGAACCTCAGCGCCTACTCGCCGAAGATCTCTGCCACCACCAGCAGCGACCTCGACCTGGCCGCCCCCGCGGACCTCACCCTGGTCAAGGCGGCACGGACCGCGGTCGCGCTCGCCTGGACGGCAGCGGACGAGGCCACCACCTTCGACATCCAGTACTCCCGGTACTCCTCGATGAGCAGCTCCGCCCACGCGTCCGCCGCCGGCCGGGACGCCGAGGTCTCGGGTCTCACCAAGGGCGTCACCTACTACTTCCGGATCCGCGCGGTCAGCAAGGACGGGGTGGCGCTCAGCCCCTACTCGTCCACCATCAGCGTGAAGACTCCGACCAGCACGAGCTCGACCTATCTCCCGCCGTCCGGCCTTGCCGTGATCGCGGACGCACCCGCGAAGCTCACCGCGACCTGGAAGTCCCGGGGCTCGGGCCTGACCTACCAGGTCCAGTACAGCACCGACCCGGGGATGGCGAACGGCCTCACCACCTCGACCACCTCGACCAGGGTCTCGATCGGCGGGCTCACCCCGTCCACCACCTACTACCTGCGGGTACGCGTGATCACCAGCTCCGGCACCGCCCTGAGTTGGTACAACCGCCCTGTCGTCGAAGCCTCCACCAGCGACGCCGAACCGACGAAGCTCGTGGTCGCCTCCTACAACATCAAGTGCGCGAACTGCTACGGCGGCTACGAGAACGAGGGCACGTGGTACGAGCGGCGCGACGTGGTCGTGGCGAACGTCCTCGCCCAGAAGCCGGACGTGATCGGCTTCCAGGAGGCCTCCCAGGCCTGGCTCGAGGACGCCGACGGCAACAAGGTGAACCTCTCCCAGTTCGAGGACCTGGTCAAGCGCATGGGCGCGCCCTACAAACTCACCAACACGGCCCGCAACAACTGCGTGAAGTCCACCACGCCCTCGAACTGCACCTACAAGGACCAGGGCGCATCGCAGGGCACGAAGATCATCTACAACAGCGACGTGCTGACCCTCCTGGCCCAGGGCTCGAAGAAGCTCACCGAGTTGCGGGCCAAGGACAACGACCGTTACGTCGCCTGGGCGATCTTCGAGCACAAGGCGACGGGCAAGCGGTTCTTCTTCGCCGACACCCACCTCGAGCACATCGCCGACACCGCCGGGTCGACGACCTGGTACGACCTGAAGGTCACCCAGACCAAGGAGGGCCTGGCCGAGATCGCGGCGCACAACCAGGGCCTGCCGACCTACTTCGTCGGCGACTTCAACTCCAACAAGTGGTCGCTGCCGGCGAACGGGCCCTACGACGCGGTGCGCGCCACCGGACTGATCGACCCGCTCGGAAACACCTACCGCTCGACCACGACCGCGCCGGGCGCAATCGTCCAGAAGCGGATCCGCACCAACTTCTCCAGCTACAACGACTACAAGCGGAAGGCGCCGTCGTTCAGCTACATCAACGGCACCTACATCGACTACGTGTTCACCTCACCCGGGATCGAGGTGCCGGAGTGGGAGACGGTCGTGGACGTGGACGCCGACGGCAACTTCATCGGGACCATCCCGTCCGACCACAACCTGCTGCGGGTGACCACGACGCTGCCGTGAGCCATCCCCGCCCGTGGCGGCCGGGAGGTCAGCCGCGGGCGAGGAGCCGGTCGATCACCCGCTCGGCGGAGTGGCCGTCGTCGTAGGGGTTGAAGCGCTGCTGCCAGGCCCGGTACGCCTCGGCGTAGCGCGGCGCCTCTGCCTGCATGGCCAGGATCGCAGCGCCCACCTCGTCCTGGGTGCTCAGCAGCGGCCCGGGCGCGACCGGGGCGAGGTCGAAGTAGACCCCCCGCAGCGAGTCCCGGTACTCCTCGATGTCGGGGACGAAGAACAGCATCGGCCGGCCGGTCACCGAGAAGTCGAACATGACCGAGGAGTAGTCGGTGATCATCGCGTCCGCGGCGAGGAACAGGTCGGTGATGTCGGGGTAGCTGGTCACGTCGATGATGCCGGGAAGGATCACGTCCGCGCCCGCCTCCATCGTCCGGGAGTGACCACGCAGCAGCAGCACGTAGTCGTCCCCGAGGTCCGCCACCAGTCGCTCCAGGTCGAGGAACGTCACCATCTCCGCGCGGTCCTCACGCCAGGTCGGCGCGTAGAGGACGGCGATCTTGTCCTCCGGAATGCCGAGCTGACGGCGCATCGGTTCACGCGGCGCGGTCAGCAGCAGGTCGTTGCGCGGGTAGCCCTCCTCCCAGATCGGCCGCTTCCAGTCGTAGGCGCTCTTGAAGATCTCCGAGCTGTGCGGGTTCTGGGACAGCAGGACGTCCCAGTTCGACCGCTCCTTGAGCAGGGCCCGGCGCATCACGATGTCCGTCGAGGGGCGATCCAGCCCGATCCGCTTGAACATGCTCCCGTGCCAGGTCTGGAGCACCACCTGGTACGGCATCCGCTGGAAGGACCGCTGGAGCCACTCGTTGGTGATCACGTACTTCGAGGTCTGCCGGGCCTCCCACCAGGCCTCCGTGCCGCGGACGACCGGGATGGCACCCTCGGGCACAGCCACCGCGGCGTCGATCACCCCCCAGTAGCGCGGGACGTCGGGGAACCGGGCCGCCACCTCGCGGTCGAGCGCGAACGGATTGCAGTTCGCCTGCTTGCCCCCGAACGACTCGAAGTAGAACTGGTGCCTGCCCTGCATCGACGAACTCGTGTAGAGCTCGCGGAGCCGGCCCTGGTTGAAGCTGCCGAACTCCGACGCGGTCTGGGACGCGGACAGCGTGCAGGCGAGGCGCCGGCCCTCCGCCACGCCGAGGTGGCAGGTGAACAGGTCGAGCACGTCGCGTTGCGGCGCCTGCGCGATCACGCCGGCGTCCGCTGCGACCCGGAACCACGTCCCGTCGGGCCGCTGGCCGCGCAGCGTGTACCGGCCGGACATCGGCGGGACACCGCGCCGGCCCCAGGCGGAGGCGAGCCATGATCCGTACGCCTCGAAGGTCCGGTCCGGCCGCACCTCGATGCTCATCGATCGCCGGGCCCTGCCCCCGACGAGGGTCAGCTGCGGCTCCGCGAGGTCGCCCAGCACCACGCCGGAGACCCTCACCCCCGGCACCGGTTCGTGCTCGATCGAGACCGCGGTGACCACGAGCATCGCCTCGGTGTCCCACAGCCGGAACACCCCGCCCTCACCGGTGTCGGCGAGCGGCGGCGTCGCCGGCCACGCGACCGGCGCGAGCGGGTCGATCGTCGACCGGGCGGTGTGTTCGTGACCGCGGGTGTCCGTGACCACCACGAAATGGCTGATCACCGGCAGCACGTCCCCGACCTCGGGGGTGTAGCGCCCCTCGTCCTCACCGGCCTCGGTGATCCCCGAGGGCCCGGCGGGATCCACCGGCGGCAGCGTCCCGGCGAGCCGGTACCGGCCGGGCGCGACGGCGGTGGCCCGCAGCGGGGTCACCCCCTGGACCGAACGGAGCTCTGCGCTTGCGAACTCCGGGCCCGCGCAGACCACCTCGAGGGAGACCTCGCGGCCCTCGAGGCGCGGGTTCTCGACCCGTACCCGGGGCCTGCCCACGCGGAATTGCAGGCCGTTCCGGTCGTCCCACTCGGGAAGTGCCTGCACCCCGTCCTCGAACGTCCGGGGGAAGAGGTAGTACGCCGACGACAGCGACGTACGGCGGGTCAGCGTGCCCTTCGCGCGATGGCCTTCAGAGGAGATCAGGATCTCAACGGTCCAGCGCTTGGGCCGGCCGAGCGCCCACAGCGCGGCCGGATCGAACCGGGCGACGAAACCCGACTTGGTGTAGTCGTCCATGGCGGCGCTGAGCCGGCTGTTGGCCAGCGGCTCGTCGTAGTTCTCGACCTCCGCCTCGACCGGCGGCACACCGAGGGCGGTCAACCGCACCCGGACGGTCGGAGGGGTGTCGGTGTAGCCGTGTCCCCGCTCGAACGCCCAGCCGCTCAACTCGAACCGGCCGTCCGGCAGCCAACGGGCCGCGTGCAGGTTGCCCACCCAGCCCAGCTGGAGCGGGGTGACCGTGTTCACGGTCCGCCGCACGAGGTGACGGCCGGTCGTGTACGCACGCTGGATGCGCGGATCGCTCGACCGGGAGAGTCGGGACGGTATGCGCCGCGCATACCTCAGCCATCGGGACGGGTGGACGGGCAACACGTGCTCCTTCAGTAACGTTCGGTTCAGCTGATCGTGGTGGGATTCGCCCTCGCCTGCTCGATCATTCCAGCAATGGCGATCGACTCAGCCTGACGGAAGCGGAACGACTCGCTCAGGGAATTGCGGATCATCCAGGCGAACTCGGCAAGTTCGTAGCGCAGACCGTCGCCATCGAACTTGTAGTAGTACTTCTTGTTCTGCCTGCTGTCCTCGAACCGCGCCTCGAAGTACTCGGTGAGCCACCACGGCGCCGGCACGTAGACGTACCCGCGGGTGCCGGCGACGATGAGTTCGCCCTCGGCCTTCACGCCCAGGCCGGTGCGCGCGGACGCGACGGCCGAGGGGTAGGTGAGGTCGATCCGGGAGAACACCTCGACCTCGGACCCGTCCGGGCGCAGCGAGGTGGTGCGGATGTCGGTGAACTCCGTGCCGAGCAGCTTCACCGCGGCCAGCAGCGGGTAGGTGGCCAACTCGGAGATGCTGCCGCCCGCCGAGCCGTGCAGCTCGCGGCCGTCGTGGACCAGCTTGGTGAAGGTGGCGTCCACCGACCTGATCCGGCCGATCGAGCCGCTCCTGGCCACGGCGACCATGCGCTGGAAGCCGGGCGCGAACGCGGTCTTGACCGCCTCGAGCAGCACGACCCCGCGCTCGGCCGCCCGCTCGTACAGGTCGGCGGTCTCGGCCCTGGACAACGTCATCGGCTTCTCGCACAGGACGTGCACCCCGGCGTCGATGGCCTGCCGCGCGTAGTCGTAGTGGGTCTCGTGCGGGGTCGCGATGTAGACCGCGTCGACGTGATTGAGCAGGTCGGCAAGGTGCTCGTTGGCCCACTCCAGTTCGAGCCGCTCCGCGAACTCCTTGGCCGCCCCGTAGCGGCGGCTGAAGACGGCCTCGACCGACACGCCGGAGACGAAGCGCGCCTCGGCGACGAAACGGGCGGCGATCCGTCCGGACCCGACCACGCCTACCCGGATCACGCCGGAGCTCTCGTTGCGCAGCTGGGTGCTGGACACCCCCTTGGTCCGCTCGAGGTAGACCACGTCGCAGTAGTCGCGAAGGTAGTCGAACTTGCCCAGCCAGTCCGAGCCGATCGCGAAGATGTCGATGCTGTGCTTCTGGATGTCCTGGACCTTCTGGCCCTCGTACTCCTCGATGATGATCTCGTCGGCGAGCCCGGACTCGGTCACGTTGCGGATCCGCTCCATGAGGCTCTGGGCCACGTTCAGCTTGCCGCGCGAGTCGTCGTAGTTCTCGGTGGTGACACCGACGATCAAGTAGTCGCCGAGCGCCTTCGCCCGCTCCAAGAGCCTCCGGTGACCCTCATGGAAGAGATCGAAGGTGCCGTAGGTGATGACTCGCACGTGCCTCGCTCCTGCGTCGGGTGGTCCTGCCTAGACTATGCCACGACCGAAAGGAAACCATGCCACGGAAGAACCTCGCCAGAGCGGCCGTTCAGGAGGCGAGGGCGGCAGTCAGCGGCACCTGGCTGGGACATCGGCTGAGCCGGGCCACTCTCGACCGCAGGGATGACCCGATCCCGACCGGCGCCACCTTCCCGGACGCGCGCTACATCATCCTGGTCGGAGGGATTCCCCGGCACTACGCGGGCCGCACGGCGTCCATCCTCACCAAGACCCGGCTCTGGTACGAGACCGCCGGTATCGAGTCGACCATCGTGGCCCAGTTCAGTTCGGCCGAGCTGGACGACATCGCCCACGGCCTGCGCGAGAAGGGCATCCTCGCGCCGGGCGTCCAGCTCGCCAGCCTGCACGACTTCTACCCCGACGACACCAGCCACGACGGCCCCGCGATCGAGCACCCGCTGGAGGAGCCGGGCCTGCGCTGGATCAAGGAGAAGGAGCAGCCGGTCTACCGGTTCTTCGACGAGCACGGCGTGTACCGCATGTACAAGCGTCTGGACTACGACGGCCGACTGATCGTGCGCGACTGGTTCAACGAGACCCGCTCCCGCACCCGCAGGGACGAGTTCCGCGCCGACGGCACCCTGAAGCGGACGGTCTACTGGGGGCTGGAGACCAACAAGCCTCGACAGGACATCTTCTACTCGCACAGCGGCGTGCCCCTGTTCAACCACTGGACGACCGAGTCCGCGGACGGCCTACGGATGGAGACCCAGCGGGTCACCCATTTCGACGAGTCGGGGGCGCCCTCGCGGGTCGAGTTCGGGTACGAGCCGGTCCTGCACGCCTGCCTCGACAACCTGGTCGGCGACGGCCTTGCCTTCATCACCGGCGAGGCGCGGGTCACCGACGAGACACTGCTCAACTACCACCGCCCCAACGTCAGGAAGCTGTTCGTGCTGCACAACGCGCACATCACCGAGCCCTACCTGGACGTCCACAAGATCCGCCCGGTCTACCAGCCGATGCTCTCCCGCCGGCAGGACTCGGACGCGATCGTCTTCCTCACCCGCACCCAGCGCGCCGAGGCGGAGGTGCACTTCGGAAAGCAGCCGAAGTTCCGGGTGATCCCCCACTCCGCCCAGGAGCCCACCCTCGACCCGACGGTTGCGCGCGACCTGAAGCGGGTGATCATGATGGCGCGCCTCGACCAGCAGAAGCAGGTCGACCATGCGATCGACGCGTTCAAGCGCGTGGTGGCGGAGGTTCCGGACGCGAAGCTCGACGTCTACGGACGCGGCGTGCTGCAGGCCAGCCTCACCGCCCAGATCAAGCGGCTCGGGCTGCAGAAGTCGGTGACGCTGAAGGGCTACACCACCAACCCGCACGCCGCCTACCAGGGCGCCGGGCTGTGCATCATGACCAGCCGGTACGAGGGAGCGCCGCTGACCCTGCTGGAGAGCCTGATGCACGAGACCCCAGTGATCAGCTACGACCTGAAGTACGGCCCGGTGGACATCATCACCGACGGGTTGAACGGGTTCCTCGTGCCCTACGGCGACACGAAGGCGATGGCCGCAAGGATCGTCCAGGTGCTCAAGGACCACGAGCTGCACGAACGGATGATCGCCTCGTCGCGCCTGTCCGCGGCGAACTTCCGCGAGGACGTGTTCGTACAGCGTTGGGCGGGCCTGTTCAGCTCGCTCGCGGATGCCCCGCGCTGACTTCGCAGACCCGAGCCGAGGGGTGACGGCAGGCAGTAAAGTTCGCTCATGCCGTCTCCCAGAGCCTTCCTCCGCAAGACCCAGGACCGCGCGCAGTCACTCCTCGGCGGCGCCCGGCGCCGATCAGCGCTCCTCCTCGATTCGGCGGCCAAGGGGCTCCAGGCACGTGATTCGGAAGCTGTGGAACCGGCCAGTCTCGAGGAGTTGATCGGCAACGGCGCGGGCATGACGGCATCGCTGATCAGGCTGGCCCGCGAGCACGTCGCGTCCGAGGACCCGTCGCTCGCGCTGGCGATCGGCTACTCCCTGCGGGAGCACCCCGAGACCAGGGCCTCGGGCAACCTCGTGCTGGGCATCACCCACCTCGGGCTCTCCCACGCCCCCGCCGCTTGGCAGGACCTGCGCCAGGTGGACGACCCGGCGATGGTCGCCCTGGCGAGCGAGGAGTGGTTCGAGGCAGGGTTCAAGTGCGATCCCGAGGCTGCGGCCGCGATGCTCGAGCGGGTGATCGCCGAAGAGTTGCTCGGCGGGCAGAAGAGCGTCCAGCTGCTCAAGGTCGCCCGGCTCGCCCTGGCCAGTGGACGCGAGGACCTCGCTCGCCAGATCACGGACCACTGCCTCGCGCGGCCGAACCTGCCCCCGGAGTCCGCATCGAAGCGCTGGCTGGACATCCTCACCACCTGGTACAGCGACGGCGCCCGGCGGGCGCCGCAGCAGGCGCTGCCCGCGGACGTCAGGTTCGGCGTCCTGAACTACAAGCAGCCCGACAACTCCTCACGGAACGTGGGCGACTGGGTGCAGACCATCGCCTCACTCGGCCACCTGGTGCGTCACCAGCCGCTCCGGTTCGTCGGGGAAGACCCCGACCTGGTCGAGTTCGTTGAGGAACTCGCCGCCTCGGTCAAGACCGAGCGGAAGCTCCCCCTCAGCCCCGAGCGCACCGTCCAGCTCCTGGAGGTGCAGCGCGACGCGTCCACGCTGCAGGAGCTCCCCGACGGCACCTGGATGCTGGCCTTCGGCTGGTTCATGCACGACACCTTCGAGCTCGGCTACAACTTCCCGTTCAACGCGGCGCTCCGGCCGATCTTCATCTCGTTCCACCTCAACCGCACCGACATGCTCACCGACGAGGTGGTCGAGTACCTGCGCAGGTACGGGCCGATCGGGTGTCGCGACTGGCACAGCGTGATCGCCCTGCAGGCGGTCGGTGTGCCGGCCTTCTTCTCCGGCTGCATCACCACCACCATCGACACGGTCTTCCCGCCCGGCGACCCGGCGCAGAAGACCCACGTCGGCTACGTCGACTACGCCGGGATGACCGCGGAGGCCGGAGAACACGTGCGCGAGCAGTCGATCCGCGACGTGCGGACGCGGCCGATCGCGGAGAACCTCCGCCTGGCGCGGTCCTGGGTCACGGACTACAACGAGAAGTACCGCAAGCTCTACACCTCGCGCCTGCACTGCTACCTGCCCGCCACCTCGGTCGGCTGCGAGGTGGTGTTCGAGCCGGCGAACCGGTCCGATATCCGCTTCGGTGGCCTGATCGACCTGGACTCGGCCGGGTTCGAGGCAATCCGCCAGGGCATCCTCGACCGGCTGGCCGGCGTCTTCGACCTGATCCTCGCCGGGAGCCCGGAGGAGGACGTGTACGCGCACTGGCGCGAGGCCTGCGCAGAGGACGTCGCCCGCGCGGAACGGTACCTCGCCGACCAGGACTACGAACTCGGCCCGCAGCCCGACGCGTTCCCGACCCGGCTCGCCAACCGCAAGCAGGTGGCCCTGGTCACGGTCGAGTCGGGCGAGGCTGCGCAGGTCCCGGTGGCGCTGTCCATGCTGGCCGCGCACGGCCCGGCCGGGCTCGGGGTGCTGCTCGTCGGCTCGGACGCGCGAAAGCTGGACGCGACGGCGCTCTCCGCGGCGTGCGGTCTGCAGGTCGAGACCCTCACCCCCGGCGACCTCAAACTCAGCGCCTACCGGCTCGCCGACCCGAACTGGCGCCCGTCGCAGCGGGAACTGCTGCTGGCGGCGTCGCTGAACTGCCTGCCCGAGGCCGAACGGGTACTCGTGTTGCCGACGGCCAGCGTGATCCGGGCGGACCTGTCCGGGCTGTTCGACCTCGATCTCGGAGGGTTCCCCCTCGCCGCGATCCCCGATCCCCAGCGCGGCCGCCAGTCGGGGGCGGAACTGATCCGCTACCTCGGCGCCCGGCAGGGCGACGACTGGCGTCGCGGCGTGCGGTTCCTCGCCGCCTCGACGCGGGGCAAGCCGGTGGGTTACCGCCTCTTCGACGCGACGATCATGCTGATCGACCCGAAGCGGCTGCGGGAACTCGGTTACGCCGAGCGCGCCTGCCGGATCATCACCGGGCACATGATCGGGTTCCGCGACATGCTCAACCTCCTGGTCGGGGCAGGTCGGGCCGAGCTGCCGGCCCGGTTCAACGTGCTGCCGTACTTCGAGACGCCCGGACCGGACGCGTCGGTGGTCGGCTATCGCGTGCTCAAGCCGTGGGACAAGCTGTTCGTGCCGTTCCGGGGCGAGTGGCGTGCGGTCAGGAAGAGTCTGGCCGGCTGAGCAGTCCGCGTCGGCCGCCCACGACGCGCCGCCAGCGGCGAGACAGCGCGGTGTGGCAGCGCACGACGAAGCTGCGGCCACGCCGCCGGCCGGACTCGTACCGGCGTACCGTCCGCCTGACGAACGCGTGCCACGGCGCGAGCCGCAGGGCGGTGGCCAACGCGCGCTCCAGTTCCCGATCCCGCTGCGGCATCGCGCGGAGGGCGGCAAGGTTCTCCTCAGCGAAGACCTTGCCGGCGCCCTTCAGCCTCAGTCCGCGCACCAGCCCGGGGTCGATCTCGTGCGGGAGCGTCGCGGCCCGGGACAACCGGCCGAGCGCCCGCAGCGCGATCATCGTGCGCAGGCACTTCTCGCAGTGCCCGCAGTTGTACTCGCTGTCGCCGGCGGAGTAGCAGACCCGCAGCCACCTCATCGCGAGGTCCGACTCCGCCACCCTGGCCAGCTTCCGGACGCGGGGCACCGGCAGGTCGTGGACCACCTCGACCTCGCTGGACCAGGCCGGATCGAGAAGCGGGTGCGAGCCCCACGCATGGTCGTCCGCGAAGGTCGCAGGGAGGAGCACGCGCCCGAGGTGCGGGGAGAGCAACTGCGCGATCCCGGCGAGGGCGCTGCCGTGGTACTGCCGGCCCCAGTCGAGGTAGCGGTTGGACAGCCTGCGCAGGTTGGTCCGGATCTCCACCAGTTCCTTGCCGCTGGCGGCGGCGACCTCCCGGACGGCTTCGAGCGTCCGCGAGGTCAGTTCGGCCTTGTGCAGCCCGATATCGAAGCCGCTCACGAAGATGAGGTGGGTGATCTCGTCAGCGTGCTCGAGCAGGCTGTAGAACGAGTCGACGCCGCCGGAGAAGAAGGCACCGACGCCGTCCGCGCGTGGACGGCCGGGCTCCGCGACCCGGGTGGCCGCCACCTCGATCTCGTGGAGCCCCGGGTACCAGCCGGCCAGCACCGCCTGGGCGGCGCGGCCCGCTCGCAGTGCGGACTCCGCGACCTCCCCGTCCAGTTCGAGCCGGCAGCCGCGGGCCATGGCGATCGGCGTGAGCAGCGGCACCCAGGCGGTGAGCGACTGGTCGAGTTCGCAGTTGGCGCGCACCGCGACACGTCCGCCGGAGAACACCCGGACGACGCTGTCGTTCGGAGAGCAGGGAAGTGGCCGTGCGATCAGCACCCGATTCAGCCCTGTCATGGCGCTCCACGCCCGGCGGGACGCGGCACCGCAATGCGACGAAGCCGGCGGTGGAGCAAGGGACGCTCACCGCACCGGGCAAGCAGAACCTAGCAGGCTGGGAGCCCTCCCTGTGCGAATGCTGTGCGGCCTCGGGATGCCGCCTACTGCGGCCCGGGCGTGTCGGGGTTGTCGCCGTCGTCCTGCGCGGCATGCCTGGGTCCGGGCGAACCGGGGCGCCTCAGGGCAACGAACGCGCCTCCGCCGGCCACCACAACGGCTGCGGCGCCAACGGCCCAGATCCACCAGTTGCCCGAGTCCCCGGATGCCGGAACGGTCCCCGGCGTCGTCTCGCCGGTGGTCGGTTCCGCGCCGCTCGCCGTGCCCGTCGCGGTGCCGGTGGGTCCGCCGTCCGTCGGGGTGGTCGTGGCGGACGGGTTCGGGACGCCGGTGGGATTGGGGTTGGGGTCGGCGATCACTGGCGGCTGATTCTGCTCACCGGTCCAGCTCGACTTTCCGTCGGAGGTCCAGGTGCCCTTGCCGTATGCGAACTGATAGGAGCCGCCGACGATTTCTCCGCCGGCTCCGTTGATCCGCCACATGACCGTGTATGTGCCCTTTGGAAGGCCCGATTGCAGTTGGGTCGTGATCTGGGTCCCCTCGACGATCAGCGCGTCGACCGTCATGTTCTTGCCCGCGCTGTTCAGCACCACGAGCTTGGCCTTGGACTCCTCGACCTTCGTGTCGAACACGAGCGAGACCCAACCGGGCGCACGATCGAGCTCTGCATGCTCCTCCGGATCACGGAACTCGACCTTGCCCGCCGCCTGCGCAGGCGCGACCCCGAGGAACCACAGGCTCATGCCTGCCAGCAGCAGTGCGATGACGATGCGCTTCACAACTCTCCTTCCAGCCCCGCAGGGCCAAACCCAGCGTCCTCGGCAGGGGTTTGCAGCCGGAGCGAAAAACGCCAAGGAATGGGTCTTCACAGACTACCGTGCGATACTGAGGAGAAATTCAGCCGATGCTCAGACGTTTCGGCGGCACGAACCGAGGGTGAACTACAGGTGATTGAAGAGCAGACACGACCGAAGCGGTTGGGCCTGGGCGGACAGCGCGGCCTTCTCACACTCCTTCTGACCGGGGCATTGACGCTCGCCTTGGCTGCACCGGCAGCGGCAATCGACTTCAGTGTCGATGGGGACGGCGAGGTCAAGGTTGCGACCGACACCGCGTGCCCGACGCTGACGTCGCCGCCGGAGCCGTTCGAGGCGTGGCTGAACACCGACGACTTCGAGAAGCGCGGCTACCTCGACCCGAAGAACCAGACGCCGTGGAGTTTCGCGTCCCGGATGGCGCAGGTGATCTGCGGCACAGCCGACAACGCGACGATCAAGATCGGCTTCTTCTTCATCCGCGCGCTCGGCACGATGACCGAGGCCGGGCTCGGCAGCCGTCCGGAGAGCGACCCAGAGGTCATCTGGGACGCGTTGCAGTACGTCCACGACAAGCGTGGCGTCACCGTCCAGGTCGTCATCGACAAGGGTTCGACCACCGGCAGCGCGCTGGACAAGGTGAAGAAGCGTCTGGTCGACACCGGGATCGTCGACAGCATCTACCTGTGCTACAACGGCTGCTTCAACACCAACTCGAAGTCGGTGTTCCCCTACGCACTGAACCACGAGAAGTTCATCACGATCTCGGACACCAACTACCCCGGCGAGACCTCGGGCGTCCATCCGGTCGTCATGCAGAGCTCCGGCAACATCGCG
>PHEV01000184.1 GCA_002843035.1 Actinobacteria bacterium HGW-Actinobacteria-5
GAGCTGGGCAAGCAGTTGGCTCTGCAGATCGCTCCGGCCGTGGCCGGTGACGCCGGTGCGCTGGCCGCGCAGGACCCGTCCACGCAGTCGCTGGTTCGCTACTACCTCGCCCACCGTTCGCGCAGCTGAGGGCGCCGGTCCGGGGATTCCTCTCCGGTCGAGTAGAATCGTGCAGTCCGCAGGCCGGTTCGGCCGTGTATCGATGGGAAACCAAGGCGAATGAGTCTGGCCGAATTGGCCGCCGAGAACGGCCTGCACCGGGTCGGGGCGCGACCGCATTTCTTCAGCTACATCGCGGAGACCTGGGGCCGACGTCAGTTCGCGCTGACCCTGGCCCGTTACCGGATGCGCTCTTCGGTGGAGGCGAACCGGCTCGGCCTGGTCTGGATCCTGCTGCGGCCTTCGATGAACGCGCTGGTCTACGGCGCCATCTTCGGCATCCTGCAGGCTGGCCGCCGTCCGCCCGACTACGCCGCGTACGTCGTGGTCGGGGTGTTCTTCTTCCACTTCTTCTCCGGGAGCCTGCAGAGCGGCGCCAAGTCGATCACAGGGAACGGGGCGCTGGTGCAGTCCCTCGCCTTCCCCCGCCTCACCCTGCCGCTCGCGATCGTGCTGCAGGAGCTCCTGGAGTTCCTGGTCACCATGATCGTGATGCTGCCGGTTGTGGTTCTGTTCGGGCACATGCCCGGCTGGGACTGGTTCCTGCTGATCCCGCTGGTCTTCCTCTTCACGCTGTTCAACGCCGGTGTGGCCCTGATCGCCGCCCGACTGACGGTGCACGTCCGGGACCTGACCCAGATCCTGCCGGTCTTCACCCGGCTCCTGTTCTACAGCTCGGGCGTGCTGTTCAACGTGAACACGATCCTCGCCAACCACCCGAAGATCGTGGCCGCGTTCGACTACTACCCGGTCTACCAGGTGCTTCAGTTGGCGCGGCACATTCTCACCGAGACACCGATCTACCACGTCGAGTACTGGGGCTATCTGACGGGCACGTCGATCTTCACTTTCGTGGTCGGGCTGGTCTTCTTCTGGGTGGCTGAGGAGCGTTATGGACGTAACTGACGAGCTCGGACCGCTGCCGGTGGTCGTCGACCACACGCGCAAGCCCGTGGTAGTCGTCGAGGACGTCCACGTGACCTACCGGGTCTACTCCTCGGGCAAGCGTGCCCGGGGCTCGGACGGCGCGCTGCTCAAGAAGACGCGCGGCCTCCGCGAGGTCCGGGCGCTGCGGGGCGTCTCCTTCGTCGCCTACGAGAACGAGTCGATCGGCGTGATCGGCCCCAACGGCTCCGGGAAGTCCACGCTGATGCGTGCGATCGTCGGACTCACTCCGCCGGCGGCCGGCGCCGTGTACGCGACCAGCCGACCCAACCTCCTCGGCATCGGTGCGGCCCTGATCTCCGAGCTGTCCGGCGAGCGGAACATCGTGCTGGGCGGCCTCGCGCTCGGATTCTCCAGGGCTGAGGTCGCCGCCATGCGGGACGAGATCGTCGCCTTCGCCGAGCTCGAGGACTTCATCGACCTGCCGATGAAGACGTACTCCTCGGGCATGTCGGCACGGCTGAAGTTCTCCATCGCGGCGTCCCGGAACCACGAGATCCTGATCATCGACGAGGCGCTGTCGGTCGGTGACCGCCGGTTCCGCGACCGGAGCGAGGCGCGGATCCGGGAGATCCGCGACAACGCCGGCACGGTGTTCCTGGTCTCCCACTCGATGAGTTCGATCCGCAGCACCTGCTCCCGCGTGATCTGGATCAACCAGGGCGTCCTGGTCATGGACGGCGACCCGGACGAGGTGATCGCGGCCTACGAGGAGTCACGTCCCAGGCCGCTGAGTCAGGGCCGGTAAGGCCACTTCCGGGACCGGTCGACGAACTTGTCGACCCAGGTCTGGAGGGTGTCGGGGGTGTACCCGTACTGCGGGTAGGAGTAGATGAACGGCACCATCGCGTATCCCAGCGCGAGCAGGCCGCCGACCAGGAACGAGGCTGCGCTCACCTCCGCGGCGGGGAGCGGCTCATGGAACAGCGGGCTGTCGGCCACCGCGAGTACGACGAACAGGCCGAACACCGCCATCACAGAGAACCGGGACAGGTCCCAGGCGACCGCGAGCAGCCCGAGCGGCCCGATCAGGCCGGTGACGACCCACGGCGCCGCCTTGACCAGTGAACGGCTGAACACCAGCATCAGCAGCGCGGGGGCGATCATGAAGGTGACCATCACCAGCGAGTACTTCCAGGTGGTCGCGTAGAACCCCACCATGTACTTCAGGCTGGAGCCGAGGGTCTGGCCGAGCTGGTCCCGGATCATCCCGTGGATCACGTACTCGGTCATGGGCGACTGCTGCATCAGGGCGGCACCGCCCTGCTTGTTGTCGAAGATCAGGACGACGAGAGTGCCGACCAGGGCGGCCCCGAACGTGACCACGTGCGGGAGGAAGCCGCTGCGCCGCACGAGCCGGATCACCGCGAGAGTCGCTACGGGCAGCATGAAGAAGATGAACTGCTCGTGGACGAAGGGCGCAACGAAGGCCGCCGCCGCCGCAGGGATCAGCCAGCCGCGAGCCAGGCACAGGTAGGTGAGGAGCACCAGCAGGGTGACGAAGGGGTCGAGGTAGCCGGTGTTGTACGCCAGCGTCGGCAGGAACTGTGACGCGAGGAGCAACATCGTCACCGCAGGATGCAGATGCCGCGCCCGCGCCGCGAGCCAGGCGAGCAGGAGGAGGGTGAGGACACCCGCAGTCCAGCACGCGACGGAGAACACGAGCTTGCTCTCCGGGAGCCCGAGCAGCCGGATGACCTCACCGACAAGCCCCCGCCGGACCAGGCCGTGGCTGTAGTTGAGATAGATGTTCGGCTCGCCCCAACGGCGGACGTGCAGGGACAACGCGCGGAGACTGCTCAGCAGGCCGATCGCGGCGATGAGGGCGGCGAGGACCAGCGTGCGCCAGAACTCCGGCCCGGGCCGCCGGGCCATCAGCCGTGCCATCGGTCTAGTGCGAGTACAGCGTGACGTCGAAGCCGGAGATGCTGTTGGGGCTCTGGTCGATGGTGATGTACTTGGTTGCGATGTCGTAGCCGGTCAGCCGGTATCGCACCTTGTACTCGCCGGGCGGGAGCCCGGTCACCTTGTAGCTGCCGCCGGTTGCCGTGCGGGCCATGCCCGCGACCTCGTTGCCGCCGTTCGCCTCATTCGACATCACGGTCACGTCGACACCGGCGCGCCCGGAGCCGGCCACCTTCACCGTCCCCGAGAGCGTGCCGCCCTTGGCCAGCGTGACCGTCGGTGCGTTGGTGTTGCTGCTCTCGGCCACCGTGATCACGGAGGACTCGTCGATGAAGCGGCCGCCGGGGTTGCCGTTCCACACCCACAGCGAGGTGTAGTTGCCCTGACCGACGTAGATCGCCTTGAGGCGGTAGGTGTCGGGTCGCAGCTTGATCGAGTAGGTGTTGTCGCTGGCCACCTCGACCTGGTTGATGAAGTCACTGCCTTTGAAGGCCGCGATGACGATGTCGGTGCCGGTCGGCCCGTTCACCTTGCCGGTCACCGTGCCGTAGGGGATCCGGGTCTTGGCCAGCACGTAGTCGGACCGGTCGGAGCGGATCGTGCCGTCGGCGGCGACCACCCGGATCCGGACGTAGTACTGCGTGTTCGTCTTCAGGTTGGACAGGGTGGTCGAGGACGGCCCGTCCACGATCTGGTAGGTCGCGCCTTCCTTGATCGCACTGTCCAGGCCGTAGTCGATCCGGAACCTGTCGGTGGGCTGCGTACCGGTCGGCACGGTCCAGGTCAGCTCGACCGTCGTGGGAGTGGCGTTCTTCGCCGCGAAGTCGGACGGGGCGGCCAGCGGGTAGCTGGACGTCGTCACATACGTCCCGCCGTTGAACGGCCCGGTGCGCACCGAGTTCGGTCCACCGGAGGGCACGAACACGACGCTGGAGTCGACGGTCTCGGCCGCAGCAACGTAGATCTTGTACTTCGTGCTCTTGACCAGCGGCTTCATCGTGACACCGGTGGAGGTGGTCGACACGTAGACCGGGCTCTTGCCGCTGGCGGAGGCCTTGAGCTGGTAGCCGGAGACGGAGCCGCCGATGTTCACCCAGTTCATCTCGACCGAGGTGCCGGAGACGTTGGTGATGTTCACCGCGGACGTCTTCTTGCTGGTCGAGTACTTCGTCGTGGAGTAGCCGTACGACGAGAATGCGGACGTGGCGACCTTGTTCGCGTGGTCGTAGGTGCGCACGTGGAAGTAGTACGTGACATTGCCGCCCATGCCGGTGAGCAGCGCCGCGGTCTTGTTGGGATCCGTGACGTCGACGGTGTGCACCCACTTGCTGAAGTCCTTGTACTGCGACCACTCCACCTGGTAGCCGAGGGCGCCGGACACGCCGGTCCAGGCGACGACCATCGAGTCGTACCCGACCGAGCCGGTGCGGGCGGGCTTGCCGGGCACCGACGTGTCGGCGACGGCGCTCTGCGGGGTGGCGGCGGTCAGGCCGACCCCGATCACAGCGGTGACCAGCACCGCGGCCAGGGGACGAAGCCACTTCCTGGTTGCGGCGTTCACTTGCACGTCCTTCCGCCCTGGGACAGTTCGTACCACTGGGTCATGTACTCACCGAAGAGCCGTTGTGCCGACTCCTGGTACTCCCCGACGGCACGTCTGGTGTCGATCGTGATCACGTGTTCCTCGCTGTAGCGCAGGCCGGCGACCGACATGTTGGCGGTTCCGGTAAGGATGCGCCCGCTGTTGGAGTACTTGGGGCCGATCAGGATCAGCTTGGTGTGCATCGGGAAGGCCGCGCACTTGAACGGGATCTTCGCCGACTTCAGGGTCTTGAGCACCTTGGAGGAGAACACGGTGGAGCCGTAGGAGCGGCTCATCAGGATCTGCACGTCGCAGCCGCGCTTCTGCAGGCTGGCCAGCGACTTGACCATCGTGGCCGACTTCTCGTCGGTCATCTTGAACATCGCAATCCGGATCCGGCTGTCCACCGCGCAGTCGACGCCGTCGAACTGGCTGATGTAGTAGTCGGCGGTGGAGGTGGGCTGCGGGCTGAACGCGATCGCCGTGCCGCGGTCAGGGTCGGTGTAGTGACGGATCGCCGTGTCGACCCAGATCCCACGGGACTTCCTCAGGGTGAGGCCGTGCCCGGACGGCACCCCGCTGGAGGACTTGCACTTGGTGTTCGACTTCGCGCAGTACACCATGCCGTCGGCGCGCGCCTGGAGCAGGTCCCACATGCTGTAGTCGTCGTAGAAGACGGTCGCTTCCTGCAGGTAGGTGCGGATCTGGCTGCGCGCGATGTTGCCGGAGCTCTGCATGACGACCGGATGGACGCCCGAGGTCTCGCCGGGGTAGTTGGTGTCCGAGATCGTGATGAACTTCTCGTGGTTCAG
>PHEV01000019.1 GCA_002843035.1 Actinobacteria bacterium HGW-Actinobacteria-5
CGAGTTGAGCCGCGAGATCGCGTCCCGCGGCCTGTACCCGGCCGTCGACCCGCTGTCCAGCTCGTCGCGGATCATGGACCCGCAGTTCATCGGGCAGGAGCACTACGACACGGCGACCCGGGTGAAGCAGATCCTGCAGCGCCACAAGGAATTGCAGGACATCATCGCGATCCTCGGCGTGGACGAGCTGAGCGAGGAGGACAAGATCATCGTCGCCCGCGCCCGCCGGCTGCAGCAGTTCCTCAGCCAGAACACCTACATGGCCGAGAAGTTCACCAACGTGCCGGGCTCCACGGTCCCGCTGGCCGACACGATCGAGGCGTTCAAGATGATCTGTGACGGCGAGGTCGACCACGTCGCCGAGCAGGCCTTCTTCAACGTCGGCGGCATGGACATGGTGATGGAGAACTGGAACCGGATCCAGAAGGAAGGCTGAGGTGGCGGTCCTGCTGGTCGAGGTGGTCTCGGCGGACGGCATCGCTTGGGAGGGTGAGGCGCTGAGCGTGATCGCGCGCACCGTCGAGGGTGACGTCGGGGTCATGCCGGGTCATGAGCCGTTCCTGGCGATCCTGGTGCCGTGTGCCGCCGAGGTGCTGACCGCGGACGGGCACCGCGAGGTGGTGGCCGTCGACGGAGGCTTCATCTCGGTGGCCGACAACCGCGTCTCGCTGCTGTCGCAGTTCGCGAAGATCGCCAAGGAGATCGACCTGAACGCTGCCGAGCACGAACTGGCCGCGGCCGAGCGTCGGCTCAACGCCGGCGACCTGGACGAGGAGACGCGGCAGCACTTCCTGCGCGCGCAGGCCCAGGTACGGGCCGCACACCTGGCGCAGAGCGCGAAGTAGGGCTCAGGGTCGACGCGGATGGACTGGGTTGGCTACACCGAGTGGGTGGCGCTGGCGTTGGTCCTCCTGCTCCTGGCGCCCGTGGTGTTCCTCGGCGTCCGGCGGCGTTGGCTCTCCCGGCAGGGTGGACTGTTCGACTGCTCGGTGCGCCTGTCCGGCAAGTCGCCCGGCTCGGGGTGGGCACTCGGAGTGGCCCGCTACTCCGGCGACAACCTGGAGTGGTTCCGGGTGTTCTCGATCGCGCTGCGTCCCCGGCTGATCTTCCCGCGCTCGCAGGCGCGTGCGGGCGCGCAGCGGGACCCCGACCCGATCGAGTCGGTGTTGCTCTATGACGAGCAGCGCATCCTCACCCTCGAGCTCGCGGACGGTCGGTCCTGGGAGCTGGCCATGTCGACGGCGTCCCTCACCGGCCTGCTCAGCTGGCTGGAGTCCGCACCGCCCGGCGCGCGTTACCGCTGATAGACCAGGTTGGGGACGGTTCCGAACTCGGTCCAGGTTGGACCAGGTTGGGGACGGTTCCGAACTCGGTCCACCTCCCCTTCGGGCCCGGCGATCGCGAAGTTATCCACAGATTGCGTATGGACCTCTCCCGCCGGCGGATCGCGCTGCATAGGCTCACCGCTCAACACGATGAGCGAGGGGCGACATGCCGCGGCGGGCACGACGGACGGCTGGTTCGGGGATCTATCACGTGATGTTGCGTGGGGTGAATCGTGACCCGATCTTCCTCGACGATGCGGATCGGACCTACTTCCTCCGGACGCTGGGGACGGTCAGGGATGCCTCGGGGTGTCGGGTGCTGGCCTACTGCCTCATGGACAATCACGTACACCTCGTGCTGCGCACGGGCGCGGAGCCGCTCGGCGCGATCGTGAAGAGGCTGGGCGTGCGGTACGTGCGCTGGTTCAACCGTAGGTACGATCGCGTGGGCCACCTCTTCCAGGATCGCTTCAAGAGCGTTCCCGTGGAGACGGACCCGCACTTCGTATCGCTGCTTCGCTACGTGTGGAACAACCCCGTCAAGGCAGGGCTGGTCGTCCGTCCGGATGAGTACCGGTGGAGCAGTCGGCGGTGCTTCGGTGGTCCGTCCCATCTGATCGACGCGGACGAATTGGACGCTCTGCTGGCGTCCGACCCGCTTGCCGACGACGTGGGGGAGGAGCTGCCGCTGTGGGACGGCCCTCGCAGCCCTGGCTCGCGTCCCAGGTACTCCGACGAGCAGGCCGCGGCCCTTCTCGAACAGGCGTGCGGCGCGGTCAGTCCGGACGAGTTCCTCCGGCTGGCCGAGCGCACCCAGCGAATGGCGATCCGTGAACTCCGCGTCCGCTCGGTCAGCTTCAATCAGCTGGCCGCGATCACCGGGATCAGCGCCACCACGCTCAAGCGCCGACATGCCACCCGGAGCGCGGCCAACTAGGAGTGGACCGGGTTAGGAGCCGTCCCCGATTTGGTCCGCCGATCCGGGTGGACCGGGTTAGGAACCGTCCCCGATTTGGTCCGGGCGGGTGATGCGGGAGCGCTGGCGCCGTGCGCGGGGTTCGGTGACCTCGCGGTCCTTGCCGGGCACCCACAGCACCTCTCCGGCCGCCTGGCCGGCGGCACGGGCGAGGATGAACAGCAGGTCCGAGAGCCGGTTCAGGTAGCCCAGCGCGAGCGGGTTCACCCCACCGGGGCCGCCGTCGGAGGCCGGCTCGGTGCCGTAGACGTCGACAGCGGCCCAGCCGGCCCGCTCGGCACGCCGGACAACGCTGCGCGCCAGGTGCAGCAGTGCCGCGGTCTGGCTGCCGCCCGGCAGGATGAACGAGCGCAGCGGGGGCAGCGGGTCGCCGAACTCGTCGCACCAGCCCTCCAGCCGGTCGATGTAGGGCTGGATCACTCGCAGCGGCTCGTACGGGGGGTCGGCAGCGAGCGGGTTGGACAGGTCGGCACCGCAGTCGAACAACTCGTTCTGGACGTGTCGCAGCACCTCGCGGACCGGCTCCGGCAGATCCGGCTGGACGACGACCACGCCGAGCAGGGAGTTCGCCTCGTCCACGTGGCCGTACGCTTCGACGCGCGGATCGGTCTTGGCCGTTTCCGACAGGTCGGAGAGACGGGTTCGGCCGGCGTCCCCGGTGCGGGTGTAGATGCGGGTGAGGTTGACCATGAACCCCAACCTACCGGGCGAGCTTGGCGCACTGTGGCAGGGTTGGGGCGTGAAGAGACCCACCCTGCTGCTGACTCTCCTGCTCCTCGGGGGGAGCGTTTCCGCCTGCACGTCCAGCACCCCGGCCGCACCGGCAGCGCAGGGCGGTACGACCTGCGCCTACCAGGCCGCAGGCACTGCAGCGAAGAAGGTCTCCCTGCCGCCCACCTCGGGCGTGCCGAACACGGGAACGGTGACCTACCACCTCCAGCTGAACCAGGCCAAGCTCGCCGTGGCCCTCGACCAGGCGCACGCCCCCTGCACGGTGAACTCCTTCCTCTCGCTGGCGCGACAGGGCTATTTCGACAACACCTCCTGCCACCGCCTCGTGGACGGCAACGGGCTGTATGTGCTGCAGTGCGGCGATCCGACGGGCACCGGCACCGGCGGCCCGGGCTACCAGTTCGCGGACGAACTCTCCGGCAACGAGACCTACACCGCCGGCACGCTGGCGATGGCGAATGCCGGGCCCGGCACGAACGGGTCACAGTTCTTCATCGTCTACGCCGACAGCCAGTTGACCGCGAACTACACCGTGTTCGGCCATGTCGATGCCGAGGGCATCAACGCGGTGGCCGGCATCGCGGAGGGAGGCCAGGACGGCAGCTGGGGCGACGGCAGCGGCAGGCCGCTGACTCCGGTCGTGATCAAGGCCGTGACGGCGGGCTGACCCGCTCGGCGAAGCCACGCAGCGCGTCGAAGGTGAACTCGGGCGCGTCCGCGTGTACCCAGTGGCCCGCACCGGGCACCACGACCTTCTGCACGGCAGGGAACAGCCGGCGCATCTCGGCCTCGTGCTCGGGACGGACATACGGCGAGCGCTCGCCGGCCAGCCATAGCACCGGCCCGGTGAAGGGGGCTGCGGTGACCTCGGGCCAGCCGCCAATGGCGTCCAGCGAATCGCCCAGCAGCGCCAGGTTCGGCTGCCAGTGCCAGCCGCCCTTGCGGCGCAGGTTCTGCAGCAGGAAGAGCCGCACGGCGTCATCGGGGACCTGCGCGCGCAGCCGCTCGTCGGCCTCGGCCCGGGAACCGAGAGTGGACAGGTCGAGCCCGCGCAGCGCGGCGACCAGAGGGGTGAAGGTGTCGACCTGGGCGGAGTGGCCGGGGGCGATATCCACGACGACCAGCCCCGCGACCAGCCCCGGATGGGCGAGCGCGGTGAGCATCGCGACCTTGCCGCCCATCGAGTGCCCGACGAGGATCAGCTGGGCGGCGGAGCCCATCCGCAGGTCGATCTCCGCGGCGACGGCATCGGCCATCGACGCATAGCGGAACTCGTCGGTCCAGCCGCTGCGGCCGTGGTTCGGCAGGTCGAACAGGACCGCAGGGTAGCCGGCGGCGTCGAGCTGTTGCGCCAGCAGCGTCCAGTTCCGGCCGCGTCCGAGCAGTCCGTGCAGGAAGGCGAACCGGGGTCGTCCCGAACCCACGAGCTCGGTGTACAGCGCGGTCATCAGCGCCGCCGCTGCCAGCAGGAGGTGTGCCAGTGGCGGCGCTCGTCGACCGCAGAGGTGGAACCGATGCTGGCCTCCCGGGGCCAGACGACCAGGTGTGCCGTTCCCGGGGCCAGCGGACGCCCGCAGCCGGGACACTGGTAGGTCTTGGTGGCCGCATCGGCCGGCATGGTCTGTACCATCCACTCGCCGTCCTGCCGGCGCTCCAGTCGCGCGAACGCACCCGAGGACAGGGGTCTGGGCGCGCGCAGATGCTTCGAGGGACGTCTGACCATACCCAAGTCCTATGCCAGCGTGCGGGTCTCGGGCAAGTCGGCCAACCGGTGGGTGGCGGGGCGGGGAGTAGTAGGTTGTCCGGGTGCGTCTGCTGATTGCCCGTTGCCAGGTCGACTATGCCGGACGACTCTCCGCGCACCTGCCGATGGCCACCCGCCTGATCATGGTGAAGGCGGACGGTTCGGTCTCCGTCCACGCCGACGACCGCGCGTACAAGCCGCTGAACTGGATGAGCGCCCCCTGCACGCTGACGGTGAGCCCTCCGCCGGCGGATGTCGAGGCGGTGCCGGCAGCCGACGAGGACGGCCTCACCGAGGTCTGGGAGGTCCACAACGGCGACGGTGACACCCTGCAGATCGCGATCGGCGAGGTGTTCCACGACTCCAGCCATGACCTCGGGGTGGATCCCGGGCTGCAGAAGGACGGCGTGGAGGCCCACCTGCAGGTGCTGCTGGCCGAGAACCCTGCCACCTTCGGCGACGGCTGGAGCTTGGTCAGGCGGGAGCACCCGACGCCGATCGGCCCGGTGGACATCCTGTTCCGCGACCACAACGGAACCTACGTTGCGGTCGAGGTGAAGCGTCGTGGCGAGATCGACGGCGTGGAGCAGCTGGCGCGCTACCTCGAGCTGATGAACGCCGACCCGTTGCTGGCTCCGGTCCGAGGCGTCTTCGCGGCCCAGTTGATCAAGCCGCAGGCACGGACGCTGGCCGGCACCCGCGGGATCGACTGCCTGCTGGTCGACTACGACGCCCTGCGCGGGCTGGACAACGCCGAGGATCGCCTGTTCTGATCGCTGTCCCAGCGAAGGCCTCCGTTCCGGTCGACGGCCCGTGCCCTGACACAGGCGCTCGACGCGAAGGGGGGCGCTCGGCGGGGGTCAGGTGCGCGCCAGGTGCGGCAGGAGCACCTCGCGGTACAGCAGGAGCAGGGCGGCAGTGAGCGGGATCGCGAGGACGGCTCCGATGAAGCCGAACACCACGCCCCCAGAGATCGCGGCCAGCATCACCAGGACGGCCGGGATCTTCACCGACCGGGAGAAGATGCGGGGCTGGATGAAGTAGGCGTCCACCTGCTGGTAGGCCAGGAAGAAGAACAGCGTGATCAGCCCCGTGGTGGGGGAGAAAGAAAACCCGACGATCGAGAGGATGATGATCGAGATCGAGGTGCCGATCAGGGGGACGAAGGCAAGGATCCCCGCCACCACTGCCAGGGCCACCGCGTACTGCCCCATGTCCATGACGCTGAGGAAGACGAACGACACGATCATCCACAGGATCACCACGATGAACAGCCCGGACACGTAGCCGCCGACCCGCTTGAACATCTCGTTGGCGAGGTACTTCACGCGGGGGCGCCGGGAGGCCGGCGCCAGCTGGTAGATGACTTCCTTGATCGCGGGGAGCGTGGTCAGGAAGTAGAGGGTGAGCACGGTGGTGACAATGACGGAGAAGATCGAGTTCGCCACCACCTGGCCCGCGCCGACCAGGCCGCCGAACAGGCCTGAGATCAGCTCACCGGAGGTGAGGAAGGTGACCGCCTTGTCGATCACGTGGAACTGTGCGTCGAGCGCCGCGATCTGGGGGTTCTGCCGGAGGTTGTCGAGGTAGGTCGGCGCGCGCAGCATGAGGATGTTCACCTGCTCGGACACGACCGGCACCAGCGCCCACCCGGCCAGGACGAGGAGGCTGATCAGGCCGAGTGCGACTAGGAGCACCGCGACGCCGCGGCGCACGCCGCGGTGGTGCAGCCAGTCCACGGCCGGGTTGAGCCCCAACGCGATCGCGAGGGAGAGAAGCACCAGCACGATCACGGTCTTGAGCGACACAGCGAGCGTGACCAGCCCGAAAGCCGTCATCGCGCCGATGGCCAGGAAGAAGCCGATCTGGAACGGATTGCGTTCGAGCAGGGAGACTCGGCGATCGAGGCCTGAGCCGAGCCCGTCCGCGAGGTCGGGCGTGGGTTGGGTGGTACGCCGCCACTTGCGCAGCCAGCCACGGGTGGCGGGGGGTGCCGGCGGGGTGTGCGCGGACGCGGGGGTTCGGGCGGACGGCGCCCGCGGCGGTGGGGGCGCGGGCTGCTCGGTCTCGTTGTCGCTCACGTGGTGGCGTCTTCGTCCGGGTGCGCGTCGGCGCTGCTGCGCGCGAGCGCGGACAGCTCACCGAGTTGCGCGACGATCGACATGCGCCGTTCCACCAGTTCGGCGATCTCGGCCTCGAGAGCGGCCTTGCGGGCCCGCGTGTCGGCGAGGGCCTCCGCGCTGGCCTTCTTCGCGGCGTTGTCGGCTGCAGTCGTGATCTGGGCGGCCTTCGCGTGAGCGGCCGCGACGATCTGGTCGGCCTCTGCGTGGGCGGCCTGGCGCCGCTGGTCCCAGGTGAGCGCGTCCTTCTCGAGCCTGCCGGCGTATTCCTCGGCCTGGCTGCGCGCCGTGGCCATCAGCTCCTCGACCTCTGCGGACGCGGCCTCATGGGCGGCCCTCAGTTCGGCAAGTGCGGTCTCCCGCTCGCGGGCGACGTCGCGGTGGTGCTCGGCAGCCTCAAGTTCAGCGTCGGCGATGCTCTTCTCCGCGGCGAGGCGGGCCTCCTCGGCAACCACCTTCGCCTTGGTCTCCGCCTCGACGAGGACCTGGGCTGCGTGTCGTTCGGCGAACTGGCGTACCGCCTGGGCCTCGTCCTTGGCGGCCTGCAACTCGGCGGCGGTCTGCTCGCTCAGCGTGCGCCGCAGTTGCTCGAGTTCGCTGGTGGAGGACGCCTGCGATGTGTCCAGGCTCAGCCTGGCTGCCGCCGCCACCTTCTCGGCGTCGGTGTGGGCACGGGAGAGGATCTCCTGGGCGCGGCGTTCCGCGGTGTGGACCAGCTCATCCGCCTGTGACTCAGCGGCCTTGAGTAGTGCCCGGGCATGCCCGCCGAGCCGCGCGAAGTCCGTGTCCCCGGCACGCGCGGCGGACTCGATGAGCTGCCGCTGCTGGTGCCGCAACTCGGTCTTGGCGCGAGCGAGCTGGGCCTCGACGTCGCGGACGTAGGCGTCCACCGCACCGCGGTCGTAGCCGCGCAGCGTCTGCGGGAAGTTGCCGACCGCGGAGGCGGTCTCGTCGAACAGGTCCAGGCCGGGCGTCACGTCGCTCATTGCCAGCGTCCTCCTTCGTCCTTCCTCGATGCTACTGACCCGGCTCCCGGAAGATCCGGGTCAGCAGCATCGAGGCCGTACGAGATCGCTCAGTGCGCGGACGGGGCGGGCTCCACGATCTCGAGCAGGATGCCGCCGGTGCTCTTGGGGTGCGCGAAGTTGATCCTCGAGCCGCCGGTGCCGATCTTGGGCGTGTCGTAGAGCAGCGTGGCGCCGCGCTCGCGCAGCTTCGCGCACGCGGCGTCGATGTCTGCTACCCGGTAGCAGACCTGCTGGATGCCGCCACGACCGCCGTTTCGTTCGAGCCACTTGGCGATGGTGCTGTTCTCGTTCAGCGGCGCGAGAAGCTGGACCTGGGCGTTCTCGGGGAGCTGGTCACCGGTCCCGAGCATGGCCTCCTCGACGCCCTGCTCCTCGTTGGTCTCGCGGTGGAGAAGCCGCCAGCCGAAGACCTCGGTGTGCAGCTTGATCGCGTCATCGAGGTTGGGGACGGCGTAGCCGACGTGGTCGATGCAGATGAAAATGTCGTCGTTGCTCATGGGTTCAGCCTATTCCCATTGGTCAGGCCAGAACGCCGTCGACCACCTGCTTGGCCTCGGCCTGAACCTGTGCCAGGTGCTCGGGGCCCAGCAGGCTCTCGGCGTAGATCTTGTACACGTTCTCCGTACCCGAGGGACGGGCGGCGAACCACGCCGAATCCGTGGTCACCTTCAGGCCGCCGATCGCAGCGCCGTTGCCCGGGGCATGGGTCAGAGTGGCGGTGATCTGCTCGCCGGCCAGGGTCGTCGCCGTCACATCGGAGGCATCGAGCTTGGCCAGCTTGGCCTTCTGCTCGCGGGTGGCCGGGGCATCGATGCGGGCATAACTGGACGCGCCGAAGCGGGCCTCCAGGTCGGCGTAGTGCTGGCTCGGCGTCTTGCCGGTGACAGCGGTGATCTCCGAAGCGAGCAGCGCCAGCAGAATGCCGTCCTTGTCGGTGGTCCAGGTGGAGCCGTCCTTGGCTAGGAAGGACGCCCCTGCGGACTCCTCCCCACCGAAGCCGAGCTCGCCGCTGATCAGGCCGGGGACGAACCACTTGAAGCCCACCGGCACCTCGACCAGGGTGCGGCCGAGGTCGGCGGCCACCTTGTCGATCAGCGAGGACGAGACCAGCGTCTTGCCCACGCCGGCGTCGGCGCGCCAGTTCGGCCGGTGGCTGAACAGGTACTGGATGGCGACGGCGAGGTAGGCGTTGGGGTTCATCAGGCCCGCGTCCGGGGTGACGATGCCATGCCGGTCGGAGTCGGCGTCGTTGCCGGTGGAGATCTGGAAGCGGTCGCGGTTGGCGATCAGGCTGGCCATCGCGTACGGCGAGGAGCAGTCCATCCGGATCTTGCCGTCCCAGTCGAGGGTCATGAACCGCCAGGCGGGGTCGACGGTCGGGTTCACCACCGTGAGGTCGATGCCCAGCCGGTCGCTGATGTACTGCCAGTACTGCACCGAGGCGCCGCCGAGCGGGTCGGCGCCGATGTGGACTCCGGCGGACGCGATGGCGTCCAGGTCCAGCGCGTTGCGCAGATCCTCGCAGTAGGCCCCCAGGTAGTCGACGCGAGCCACGTCGGGTGCGGCCTGCTCGTAGGGCGTCCGCTTGATCGCGCCAGGGTTGCGCAGCAGCTCGTTGGCGCGTCCGGCGATCCACCCGGTGGCGTCGGTGTCGGCGGGACCGCCGTGCGGCGGGTTGTACTTGAAGCCGCCGTCACGCGGCGGGTTGTGCGACGGGGTGACCACGATGCCGTCCGCGCGTGGTCCGGAGTGGGTCTTGTTGTAGACGATGATCGCCCGGGAGACCGACGGCGTGGGGGTGTAGTCCTCGTCGCGCTCGGCGCGGATCGAGACGCCCTGGGCGTGCAGCACCTCGATGGCGGTGCGCCACGCGGGAGCGGAGAGGGCGTGGGTGTCCTTCCCGATGTAGAGCGGTCCTGTGATGCCCTGCCCGGCCCGGTACTCGACGATCGCCTGGGTGGTGGCGGCGATGTGGGCGTCGTTGAACGCGGCGTCGAGGCTGGACCCGCGGTGGCCGGACGTTCCGAACACCACCTGCTGGTCGGGATTGTCGGGATCGGGGACGAGGTCGTAGTAGGCGGCGATCAGAGCATCGACGTCGATGAGGTCCTCGGGCAGTGCGACCTGCCCGGCGCGTTCGTGAGCCATATGGCCATCTTGCCCAATGCCGGGGCCGGGTGGGGCGCCGGTGGCAACATTCGCCCCGGTTGTGGACGGCTGGCAGAATGCACTCTCGTGACACCTGCAGGCTTCAATCCCTCCCGCGCCCTGGATCTCTCCGGACTGGTTGCGTCCGCGAAGGCTCCGCCGCCACCGCCCGGCGCCAGCTATGTGATCGATGTGACCGAGCCGATGTTCGAGGCGGTGCTCGCCCAGTCGGCGAAGTTCCCGGTCGTGCTCGAACTGAACTCGCCGCGCGCGAACGCCCAGGCGATGTCCGATGCGATGACCCAACTCGCCAACGAGGCGGGTGGTGCCTACCTGCTCGGCAGGGTCGACGTGGATGCCAGCCCGCAGATCGCGGCCGCGTTCGGCATCCAGGCCGTACCGGCGGTGATCGGCGTCGTCGCGGGCCAGCTCGCCCCGCTGTGGCAGGGCACCAAGACCAAGGAGGAGGCGCGGGCCTACATCGCGCAACTCCTGCAGGTCGCCTCCGCCAACGGCGTGGTCGGACGGGCAGAGCCGGTGAGCATCGACGTGGACGCCGGGCCGGACCCGCGATTCGCCGAGGCGGACGCCGCACTCGCGGAGGGCGATTTCACGCGCGCCGTCGCCGAGTTCGACAAGGTCCTCGCTGCCACGCCCAACGATCCGGAGGCGAAGGCGGGCCGTGCGCAGGCTTCGCTGCTGGAACGGGTCAGCAGGGCCGACCCGGCTGCGGTGCTGGCGAAGGCCGACGCGAACCCCACCGATGTGGATGCCCAGCTGGCCGCAGCGGACGCGGAGCTGATCGGCGGAGCCGTCGAGCCGGCGTTCAGCCGCCTGATCCGACTGATCCGCGACACCGCTGGTGCGCAGCGCGAATCCGTCCGGGTGCGCCTGCTCGAGCTCTTCGAGACCGTGGGGCCGGCCGACCCGGCAGTGCTGAAGGCCCGGCGCGACCTGATGAGCGCCCTGTTCTGACCGCCCGGACCGGTGGCGTCGGGTGGGACAGGTCCTCGCGGACCGGTCGGGCGGCACTGCCGCAGGGCGCCCGCTAGTTTGTCCCCGTGCAACTCTCTGACCTTCTCCTGCACGGAGGCCTCGCCCTGGACCTGGTCGGGCTCGCCGTCCGGATCGCCGCGCTGCTCTGGGTGCCGGTGAACCGGCGACCGTCGTCGGCGACGGCATGGCTGCTGGCGATCTTCCTGATCCCGTACGTGGGCGTGATCGCGTTCCTGCTGATCGGGAACCCGAAGCTGCCGAAGTCGCGCCGGGCCAAGCAGCGGGAACTGAACTCCCGGATCGCCGAGATCACCCGGGGCCTGCCCGAGGTCGCGCTGGCGCCGGAGGCCGGCTGGGTGCAGCAGGTGGCCCAGCTGAACCGCAACCTGGGTGCCCTGCCGCTCACCGACGGCAACTCCGCGACCCTGATCGAGGACTATGGGGAGTCGCTGCACGAGATGGCGGCGGAGATCGACACCGCCACGGAGTTCGTCCTGTGCGAGTTCTACATCCTCGCGGTGGACCCGACCACGACCCCGTTCTTCGACGCGCTGGCCCGGGCCGTGCAGCGTGGCGTGAAGGTGTTCGTCCTGTTCGACCACATCGGGTCGAGGGGCGTCCCCCACTACCGCCGCACCACGGCGCACCTGGACCGCATCGGCGTGGAGTGGCGGCCGATGCTGCCGGTGATGCCGCTGAAGGGCAGGTACCAGCGTCCGGACCTGCGCAACCACCGCAAGCTGCTGGTGGTCGACGGCCGGGTGGGCTTCATCGGCTCGCAGAACCTGATCGACCGCTCCTACAACAAGCCAGGGAACCTGAAGCGCGGCCTGCTGTGGCAGGAGCTGATGACCCGGGTGGAGGGTCCGGTCGTGCAGGCGCTGAGTGCGGTGTTCATCACCGACTGGTACAGCGAGACCGACGAGTTGCTCGGCGGTCGGGTGCCGGCGCTGGCCGCCCGGATCCCGGAGCCGGGGACGGGGGAGCTGGCCTGCCAGATCGTGCCGAGTGGACCGGGTTTCGATAACGACAACAACCTGAAGCTGTTCGCCTCGCTGCTCTACGGAGCGCGACGCAGGGTCAGCCTGACCAGCCCCTACTTCGTGCCGGACGAGTCGCTGATCGCTGCCGTGACAACCGCAGCCGAGCGGGGCGTCGAGGTGGAGTTGTTCGTCAGCGAGCTGGGCGACGAGCCGATGGTCTACCACGCGCAGCGTTCCTACTACGAGGTGATGCTGCGGGCCGGAGTGCGGATCTACCTCTACCCGGCCCCGTACATCCTGCACGCGAAGCACTTCACCATCGATGACGACGTGGCCGTGATCGGCTCGTCCAACATGGACATGCGATCGTTCGGCCTGAATCTCGAGGTGGTGATGATGGTGAGCGGGCGCTCGTTCACCGACGCCATGCGCGAGGTCGAGGACCACTACCGGGAGGTGAGCCGGGAGCTCACCCTCGAGGAGCACCTGCGCCAGTCGTTGCCCACGCGTCTGCTGGACAACCTGGCGAGGCTCACCTCTGCCCTGCAGTAGCGCGGCGTAACGTCGTCGGGGTCCTACTGATCCTCCGATTTCGCGCGGCGCGGGTAGAGGGTCAGCAGCAGGGCCGCCAGCAGAGCGGCTGCCATCGTGGAGAGGTAGATGCCCCGGAACCCGGTGTTGAGGGTGTCGGCGAACGTCTTCTCGAGGGTGGGGGAGAGCGCGTCGATCTCGGCGAGGTAGTCGTCCTTCGCCGTCTCGAACGCCCCCGGCACCGCGTCGCGCAGGACGATCAGCTTGTGCCGCGTGGCGGCGAGTTCGGTGCTCACCCCGGTGAGGTCGTCGCGGGCCCGCACCAGTTTCGCCCGGTCGGAGATCGCCGTGGCCAGCTTCCCCTCCAGCGTGGACAGCTTTCCCTGCAGCGCGGACCGTTCCGAGCGGACGCCCGCCCGGGATGCGACCAGGGCCGCCCGCTTGTGCTCCAGGGTGGTCCGCTTCCCGATCAGCGCCGCCCTGCCCTGCTTCGCGCCGGCGATCGCCGCGTCGAGCTGGTCGAGTTGCGCGTGCAGGTCCTGCGCCGGCGGAGGTTCGGGAGATCCCGGCGGCAGCGCGCCCATGATCGCGTCATAGCCGGCCTGCACCCCGGCGCGGGCCTCCCGCAACCCGGCGAGGTCGTGGTCGACCTTCGCGATCGCCGTGGTCATTCCCCGGACGCCCTTGGTCATGCCGGCGATGCCGGAGTCCATGCCGGCGATCGCCCTGGTCATGCCGGCGATGCCCGAGCGCATCCCCGTGCTCGCCTTCCGCATGCCGGCGATGCCCGAATCGATCCCCTTGACCGCCTTCACCAGTTTCGCGTGGGCCTTGTCGACGTCCTCCCTCGCCGTGTCGAGACTGGCGACGCCGGTGTTCACCCCTTCGGTGATGTCGCTGATCACGGACGGCGTCTGCTCGGCGAACATGCGCTCCGCGACGGTCTTCGTGCGGGCGGTGATGTTCGTCACGTCCGCCGTCCGGAGCAGCTCGACCAGGTCGTCGGGGAGCGTCCCGCCGCCGTTCGCGTCGATGTTGATGGTGGTCTGTGCGGCGAGGTCGGGGAAGGTGACGTCCTTGAGCTTGTCCTTGAGGTCGGGGTCGGTCTTGAGCTCTGCGAACGTCGCCTGGAGGTCCGCGGCGTAGGGGAGCGCGGGCGCGCTGACCTGCGTGGGGAGCACTGCGGTGAGGTTTGCCTGCAGGTCGGCGCCGGCGTGGGCGAGGAAGCCGACCAGGAACGCCGGGGCGAGGGTGGTGCCGATCGAGCGGACGAGCGAGAGCGTGGCGAGTGCCGAGTTCGACTCGGCGGCCGGCGTCCGGTCGAGCATCATGTAGTTCAGCGGGGAGCCGATCGTGAAGCCCAGGCCGAGCCCCATCAGGGCGAGGGTGGTGCACACGCTGGCCCAGGAGGGCGAGGGGATCGCCCACCACACCCCGACCGCTGCGGCGATCGCCGAGACCACTACGCCGAAGCCCAGCACGAGCTTCGGGCCGAAACGGTCGGTGAGGGTGCCGGACAGGGGAGCGCCGATCCCGGAGGCGAGGCCGAGGATGATCACGAAGTAGCCGCCGTCGCCGGTGGGGATGCCCAGCGCGTTCTCGGCGAACTGGGGGACGAAGATCACCCCCATCAGGATCACCCCGGCGAGGAAGGCCAGCAGCAGGGTCACCACGATCGCGAAGTCGGTGAAGTAGCTGAGGTTCAGCACCGGGTCGGTGGCGCGACGCTCGGCGAGGATGAACAGCGGAAGCAGGACCAGGAAGCCGAGCAGGTAGGGGTAGACGTCGGTCCCTGTGATCGAGGCGCCGAGGTCGAAGAAGTCGATGTTGCGCAGCCCGTAGAGCAGCGAGAGGATCATCGCGACCAGCACGGTGATCCCGAGCAGGTCGATCTTCGCGACCTGTTCCACCTTGTGGTTGGGCAGGATGACCAGGCCGGCGACGATGATCACCAGGCTGATCGGCACGTTCACGTAGAAGATGAACTGCCAGTTGTGCGCGCCGAAGATGTCGAGGATCAGGCTGCCCGCGCTGGACCCGAAGATGTTCGCCACCCCGTAGACGCCACCGACCAGGCCGAGCGCCATGCCGCGCTTCTCCGGCGGGACGGACGTGCCGAACTCCGCGGTCGCGATCGGGACGATTCCGCCACCGCCGACCGCCTGGATCGCGCGCGCGATGATCAGCATCTCGAAGCTGCCCACGTCCTGGCTGAGCCCGCACAGCAGCGAGCCGACCCCGAACAGGGTGATGCTGAGCAGGTAGATCGGCTTGCGGCCGTAGCGGTCGGCGAGCTTGCCCATCACCGGGATGGAGGCGGCGTAGGCCAGCGTGTAGATCGTGATCATCCAGATGCCGGTGGCGTCGTCCACCCCGAGGTCGTTCTGGATGATGGTGCGCGCCGGCGTCACGATGCCGGTATCGATCGCACCCATGAAGATGCCCAGCAGGTACACGGCCAGGAGCAGCCCCAGGCGCCGCGCCGGTGGTGTGGCGGTCGCGGGTTCGGGTGTGGTCGTAGTGGTCATCGAAAGTTAGCCTCAGGCAAATAGTAGCTCTGATGCCAAGCATTCATGTCAGCGGGTGGGTACTTCTCCTGCCGCTCAGCTGATCCGCTCGCCGGCCTCGAGGTAGAGCGTGCGACCCGCCTCACGGGCCTCGAGGGCGGCGAGCAGGCGTCCACGGGCGAACGGTGCCATCGTTGCGGCGGCGTCGCCGGGCGGGAGCCAGTGGACGGCGCGGATCTCGCGAAGGTCGGCCTGGAGCAGGTGAACGGACGCGGGGGGCATCTCGCGTCCGTCGAAGATGAGTTCGACCGCGTCCTCCCAGCCCAGGTAGGGAGCGAGCCAGTCCACCACCAGCAGACGCCCGACGCTGACGGTGTGGCCGAGTTCCTCCTCGACCTCGCGGACCAGGCCGACGCGTGGGCTCTCGCCCACCTCGAGGATGCCGCCCGGCAGCTCGAAGTCGGGCTTGAAGGTGGTCTCGAGAATGCACACCCGACCGTCCTCGTCGGTGAGGAGCAGGTGGCTGATCACTCGCTTGCGGGCGGTCACGGTGTTCATCACCGCGGTGAACGCCTCCCTGCCCTCGGCAGGGTCGTCCCTGAGCCGGGCGTACCAGGCCTGGTCGTCACGCCCCTCCGCAGTGATCCAGCGGTCCCGGGCCACGCCCTCGAGCCGGAAGCCCGCGCGGTGCAGGGCCCGCCGCCGCGCCCGGTCGGACAACGCGACGCTGGTCTCCACCCGGATCACTCCGGGCTCGTCGAAGGCCAACTGGCAGGTGTTCACCAGCAGCAGGTGCATCCGCTCGGATCCGTCGTCGCCGCCGAAGTCCACCATCGCGTTGCCGTCCGCGACCACGAACGGCAGGGAATCCCGGATCACTCCTGCCCGGTGTACTCGAAGTAGACAGCGCCGAGCGGCGGCACGACGACCATTGCGCTGGCGGGCTGGCCGTTCCAGCCCTCCTCGCTCGCCTCCACCTGGCCGAGGTTGCCGTGCGCATCCGAGCCGTCGTAGATGCCCGAATCGGAGTTGAAGATCTCCTTCCACACCCCGGCCTTCGGCAGCCCGAGACGGTAACGCGTCCACGGTTCGGAGGAGAAGTTCACCGCGACCGCAACCAGGTTCCCCGCCTTGTCGGCGCGCACCCAGGAATAGGTGTTGCCGCCGGCGTCGTCGGCGTTGAGCCAGCGGAAGCCCTCGGGCTCGGAATCGAGCTCCCACAAGGCGGAGTGGGTCCGGTAGAGCTCGTTGAGGTCCTTGAACATGCGCTGCAGCCCGTGGTGACCCCACAGATCGGAGACCCACCACTCCAGGCTGGTCGCTTCGTTGAACTCACTGCGCTGGCCGAACTCGCAACCGGCGAAGATCAGCTTCTTGCCGGGGAAGGCCCACATGTAGGAGTAGAAGGCGCGCAGCGTGGCGAACTGGCGCCAGGTGTCCTGCGGGATCTTGTTGATCATCGACCCCTTGCCGTGCACCACCTCGTCGTGGGAGATCGGCAGGATGAAGTTCTCCGAGTAGGCGTAGACCATCGCGAAGGTCATCTCGTTGTGGTGGTACTGCCGGTGAATCGGCTCCAGCGCGAGGTAGCGCAGGGAGTCGTTCATCCAGCCCATGTTCCACTTGAAGCCGAAACCCAGGCCGCCGTGGTGGACGGGCTTGGTGACGCCGCCGAACGACGTGGACTCCTCCGCGATCATGACCACGCCGGGGACGCGTTCGTAGAGGTGCTTGTTCACATAGCGCAGGAAGTCGATCGCCTCGAGGTTCTCGTTGCCGCCGTAGATGTTCGGCACCCACTCGCCGTCCTCGCGCGAGTAGTCCAGGTAGAGCATGGACGCCACGGCGTCCACCCGCAGCGCGTCGATGTGGAACTCGGTCACCCAGTACAGCGCGTTGGAGACCAGGAACGACTTCACCTCGTTGCGGCCGTAGTTGAAGATGTAGGTGCCCCAGTCCTTGTGCTCGCCCTGCCGGGGGTCCGCATGCTCGTAGAGCGCCGTCCCGTCGAAGCGGCCCAGGGCCCACTCGTCCTTGGGGAAGTGGCCGGGCACCCAGTCGAGGATCACGCCGATGCCGGCCTGATGGAGCCGGTCGACGAGGTAGCGGAACTCGTCGGGACGCCCGAGTCGCGACTGCGGCGCGAAGTAGTTGGTCACCTGGTAGCCCCAGGACGGCTCGAACGGGTGCTCGGTCACCGGCATGAACTCGACATGGGTGAAGCCCTGCCATGTGACGTACTCGACGAGCTCGTCGGCGAGCTCCAGGTAGGTCTTGCCCTTGCGCCACGAACCCAGGTGCACCTCGTAGATCGTCATCGGGTCGGCGTGGGGCTTCGACAGTGCGCGCTTGTCCATCCACGCCTCGTCGTCCCACTGGTACTTGCTGGTGTAGACGATCGAGGAGTTCGCGGGGGCCTGCTCGGCGAAGAAGGCCATCGGGTCGACCTTCTCCCGCCACACGCCGTCGGCGGACAGGATGTTGAACTTGTACAGGGCACCGGTGCCGACGCCCTCGACGAACAGGGCCCAGATGCCGGAGCCGGGCACCTGGTACATCGCGTCGCCGGTCCACCAGTTGAAGTCAGCGTTGAGCCGCACGTCGCGTGCGTTGGGCGCCCAGACGGCGAACCGCGTCCCGTGGATCTCACCCCGCTCGTCGTCGAAGACGGTCACCTCATGGGCGCCGAGCCTCCGCCAGCATTCGGTGTCGCCACCGCTGTGGAACCCCTCCAGGTCCCAACCGGTGAGCCCGCCAGCCACGTCGTGCGCCATTACTGCTCCTTGTCAGTCGGTGCCGGAGGATTCAAGGAAACCCTCCTTGCTTCATCTTGGACCGCTCGCCACGGGATGTGTGCCCAATTGGGCCGATTGCGTACTTCGTAGACAACCTCGTAAACGGCCTTGTCGAGCTCGTAGGCGCGGAGAAGGGCCGGCTCGGCCCGGTGCTCGCCCGAGTACCCGTCGAGGAAGGCCTCGCGGGCTGCCGCGCACCACTGCCGGGCCTCGTGCCCGTCGGGATCCGCGTGGGCGCTGCGGGCGTAGTCGAGGCTACGCAGCAGGCCGGCGACGTCACGCCAGACCGAGTCGAACTCCCTGCGCTCGGCCAGCGTCTTGAGTGGCTCGCCCTCGAAGTCGATGATCACCCACGGGCTGCCGCCGGGGGCACTGCGGTGCAGCACCTGGCCGAGGTGGAAGTCGCCGTGCACGCGCTGGGTTGCCAGCGCCTGTCCGCTCGGCGCGGAGAACAGCAACTGGGCGGCATGCCGGTACTCGTCGAGTTCGTGTACCGCCTCCGCCGCCTCGGCGAACCGGCGGACCATGTCCGCGGTGAGGTCCTCCCCGGGTCGGGAGGCGGTACCGAAGGAATCCGCCAGGCGGGCGTGGAGGTCACGGAGCTCCACCCCGAGCTGGAGGCACTCCGCCGAGATGTCGCGTCCGGCGGCACAGGCGTCCGTGGCGTACACCCAGCCGTCGGTGATGCCGGTGATGCGCTGGCAGAACAGGCCGAGGTCGTAGTCGTCGTGCGAGAGCAGGCCGTACAGGTCCGGGGTGATCCCGGAGCCGCTGAGCGCGCCGAGCACCTCGGCGTCCAGGTTGCGCCCCGCTTCGAGCTTGCGGAAGAGCTTGAACAGGGTGGTCTCGCCGACCATGACCGTTGTGTTGCTCTGCTCGCCGGTGAACAGGCGCATCGCGGCGGCGGCGTCCACCGGTCCGGGGTCGCGCCAGGTCATGCCCGCCGGTGGGTCGGCGAGCAGCGCTCCGACGAGGGCGGCCATGGCCGCCGGGTGGGTGGTTGCATCCACGATGTCCACCTCGCCGAGGCCGGCGAGCGTGGCTCGTCCGACCGGCAGGCCGGCGGGGGCGCTGCCCGCAGGGACGTAGGCGACGAGCAACTGGTAGATCTCGGTGCGGCCGTCGTCGTAGGCAATTTCGGCGAGCTCGGAGCGCACCGCCGGCCAGGTGCCGTCGGGGGTGTACCAGGGCAGGGCAGAGATGCCGGCGATCCGGGCGCCCAGGCCCTTGCCGCCGAACCAACGGGCCTGGCGCAGGTAGGTCTCCCAGGCGGCCGCGGTGGTCATGGCCGTCACCTCACCGGCGCAGCACGTGTAGGACCATGGCCGGGCTGGCCGGATGTAGCCGGACGAAGTTGCGATCACCCCAGGTGAACGTGGCGCCGGAGAGTTCATCCCGCAGGTCGACCGTCGGACCGCTCACGCCGAGCCAGCCGAGGTCGAAGTGGACGTCGGTCTCGACTCCCTGGTTGGGATCGAGGCTGCAGATCACGACGACGGCGTCGTCCCCGTCGCGCTTGGCGAAGGCGAGCACGCCGTCGTGGGGGGCGTCGAGGAACCGGATCTGGCGCAGCTGTTGCAGTGCCGGGTGGTCGTGCCGGACCTGGTTGAGACTGCCGAGCAGGACGTTCAGATTGGGCTGGGCGGAGAAGTCGCGGGGCCGGTACTCGAACTTCTCGGAGTTCTTGTACTCCTCGCCGCCGGGCTTCAGCGGTTCGTGCTCGAAGAGCTCGAAGCCCGAGTAGACACCCCAGGACGGGGACAGCGTCGCAGCAAGGATCGCCCGAATCGCGAAGGCCGCCGGGTTGCCGGACTGCAGGAAGAACGGGTTGATATCCGGGGTGTTGACGAAGAAGTTCGGCCGGTAGAAGGCGTCCATCCCGGTGGAGAGTTCGGTGAGGTACTCCTGGAGTTCCGCCTTGGTGTTGCGCCAGGTGAAGTAGGTGTAGCTCTGATGGAAGCCGACCATGCCGAGGGTGTGCATCATCTCCGGCTTGGTGAACGCTTCGGCGAGGAAGATCACGTCCGGGTCGGTCTCGCGGACCTGCCGCATCACCCACGCCCAGAACTCGACCGGCTTGGTGTGCGGGTTGTCCACCCGGAAGATCCGGACGCCGTGGGACATCCAGAGCTTCAGGATGCGCAGCACCTCGCGGTAGATGCCGTCGGGGTCGTTGTCGAAGTTGATCGGGTAGATGTCCTGGTACTTCTTCGGCGGATTCTCCGCGTAGGCGATCGTGCCGTCCAGCCGGGTGGTGAACCACTCCGGGTGGGCCGAAACCCACGGGTGGTCAGGGCTCGCCTGCAGGGCGAAGTCGAGGGCGACCTCCAGGCCGACTTCCTTGGCCTTTGCGACGAACCGGTCGAAAGCATCCCAGTCGCCCAGATCGGGGTGGATGGCGTCGTGGCCGCCCTCGGGGCCACCGATCGCCCAGGGGGACCCGGGGTCGCCGGGGGCGGGGATCAGGGTGTTGTTGCGGCCTTTCCGGAACGCGGTGCCGATCGGGTGGATCGGGGGCATGTACACGACGTCGAAGCCCATCGCAGCCACCTGCTCGAGGCGCTCGTGGCAGGAGTCGAAGGTGCCGGACGTCCACTTCTTCGTCGCCGGGTCGTAGCTGGCTCCGATCGAGCGGGGGAAGAACTCGTACCAGCTGGAGAACAGGGCCCTCGCCCGGTCGACCTGGACCGGGAAGTCGGCCGTGGGAGTGAGCAGTTCGCGTGGCCCGTACCGTTTCATGGCCCGCTCGATTCCGTGGGCGGTGGCCACCTCGATCAGGTCGTCGGCCGGGCGTTCGGGGATCAGCAGCATCGCCGTCGCCTTGAGGATGGAGGCCGCGACCGGGTCGCCGGCCTGTTCTGCGATGACTGCCGTGCGCTCGAGCAGGTCGCGTCCCTCGAGGCAGACCAGGTCGATGTCGACACCGGCAGGGAGCTTCGCCTCGGCGTTGTGCAGCCAGGTGGCCCACGGGTCCGACCAGCCCTCGACCCGGAACGTCCAGGCGCCCTCGGTGTCCGGGCGCACCCATGCCTCCCAGGGGTCGAGCCCGCGGGGCTCGACCGGCGTCATGTCGACCCGGGTCTCCTCGCCCGTCGGGCTGGTCAGGATCACCGAGGCGTTGACGGCGTCGTGTCCCTCGCGGAAGACCTTCGCGCGCACCGGGAAGAGCTCTCCGGCGACCGCCTTCGCCGGGTAGGCGCCGCCCTCGATGACGGGGCTCACCTTGGCGACTGGAATGCGGCCGAACCCGCGGGGCAGTGTCACTGTGGGACGCAGGTCGAGGGGGGCGGTGGGCACGGGAGCAGGGGCGGGAGCCGGCGTCGGTGCCGGCCCCGCGGCAGCCGGCGTTGCCGGCGTGCGCTGCTGACGCTTGCGGGACGGGTTTGCGGTTGCGCTCACGTCCCCAACCTAGCGGCTGGCACTTTCGCGCGGGAGGGAATGCGCAGGGCTTCCCATCGAGGCGTCGAGCGGCGGTTCAGGGCGCAGCGACCAGGCATGTGCCGTGGCCGGGTCCGGGCAGGGCCGGACGGCGAGAGCGTCCGATCAGGCCTCGGTGGCGGCGTCCTCGGACGGGCTCAGCGGGGACGCAGGGACGAGCTGGGCGCCGGTGCGGACCTCTGCGCTGAACACCGCGACCGTCTGCGCCGGCAGGGTGATCGTCGAGCCGGGGGCGAGCTTCTTGCGCGGCAGTTCGCCGTCCAGACCGGTGTGTGCGACCACCTGATAGCGCAGCGCCCACGGGGCGCCCGGCAGCGACAGCTCCACCGGGTCGAGGCCCGCGTGGAAGTAGACGAGGAAGGCCTCGGTGCGGTCGGACAGGTACATGCCGAGCGTGTGCCGACCCATGTCGTGCCACTGGTCGGTGGTCATCTCGGTGCCGGACTCGGCGAACCAAGCGATCGGTGAGCGGCCCAGGCCGCGTCCGGCGCTGTCGGTCACCTCGCCGTGGTAGCGCCAGGCGTCCGGACGGAACAGCGCGTGCTCGGCCCGCAGCTTCAGCAGCGTCCGGGTCAGGTCCTCCTGCGCCGACCACTCCTCACGGGTGAGCCAGTTCACCCAGGAGACCGGAGAGTCCTGGCAGTAGGCGTTGTTGTTGCCGCCCTGCGTGCGCCCCATCTCGTCGCCGGCGAGGATCATCGGCACCCCTGCGCTGAGCAGCAGGGTGGCCATGAGGTTGCGGGTGGTGCGCTGGCGGTCGGCGACGATCTTGGGGTCGTCGGTCTCGCCCTCGTAGCCGTGGTTCCAGGAGCGGTTGTCGTCCGCCCCGTCCCGGTTGCGCTCCGCGTTCGCCTCGTTGTGCTTGAGGTCGTAGGTGACCACGTCGCGCATCGTGAAGCCATCGTGGGCGGTGACGAAGTTCACCGACGAGGTCGCCGGCCGGCCGCCGTGGTCGTAGATGTCCGACGAACCCGACAGCCGGGTGGCCAGCTCCTGGACGCCGCCGATCGCGCCCCGCCAGAAGTCCCGCGCGAAGCCGCGGTAGCGGTCGTTCCATTCCGACCAGTCCCGGCCCCAGCGTCCGACCTGGTAGCCGTAGGGACCCAGGTCCCACGGCTCGGCGATCATCACGGTGCCGGCCAGGATCGGGTCGGTCGCGACCAGCTGCTTGAACCGGTGGTTCTGGTCGACGTGGTGGTGGCGGTCACGGATCAGCGTGGTGTTCAGGTCGAAGCGGAATCCGTCCACGCCCATCTCGGTCACCCAGTACCGCAACGAGTCCATGACCAGCTTCAGCACGCCGTCCTTGGAGGTGTCGACGGCGTTGCCGCACCCGGTGACGTCGTAGTCGTTGCGGTGGTCATCGGTGAGCCGGTAGTACGCCCCGTGGTCGATCCCCCGGAAGCTCAGCGTCGGACCGTCGTGGCCGCCCTCGCCGGTGTGGTTGTACACCACGTCGAGGATCACCGCGATGCCCGCCTCGTGCAGGGCCGAGACCATGGTCTTGAACTCCTCGACCTGACCGCCGAGAGTCCCCGAGGTGGAGGATGCGTACGCGGCGTGCGGAGCGAAGAAGCCGAGGGTGTTGTAGCCCCAGTAGTTCGTCAGGCCGCGGCCCACCACGAACGGCTCGGAGACGAAGTGCTGGATCGGCAGGAACTCCACCGCGTTGATGCCCAGCCCGACCAGGTGCTCGATCACCGCGTGGTAGGCCATGCCCGCGTAGGTGCCGCGCAGGTGCTCGGGCACCGCCGGGTGCTGCCGGGTGTAGCCCTTCAGGTGCGTCTCGTAGATGACCATCTCCGACAGCGGCACCGGATTGGCCAGTGGCGCGGGCGGCTCGGAGTCCGCCACCACCACACTCAGGGGCACCGCGGCGAACGAGTCGCTGAGGTCGGGCAGGAAGTTGGACTCCGGGGTGTGGTCGGCGATCGGTCCCGCGTAGTCGACGCCGCCGGTGATCGCCCGTGCGTAGGGGTCCAGCAGCAGTTTCGCAGGGTTGAACCGCTCGCCCTTCTCCGGTGCCCAGGCGCCGTGGACGCGGTAGCCGTAGCGCTGTCCGGAACCGATGCCGGGCAGGTGCAGGGTCCACACGCCGTCACCGGTGAGGGTGAGGTCGTGGTTGGACTGTCGGCGGTGCTCATCCACCAGGGCGAGTTCCACCCTGGTCGCGCGGGGGGCCCACAGGGAGAACGTCGTGCCGTTGTCACGCACGTGCGCGCCGAGTTGGGCGGCCGCCAGCACGCTGCCCTCCGGCAGGTCGATCGCCGATGTCTTCACCGGACTCAAGCTTCCCCCTCTGGAACCGCGGTCCTGCATAGTTTGTCCTAACCTTCGCGGAGAACCAATTTGCGACCCACGGATGCGGGAAACGTTTCACGATGTTCATAGGAGGCGGACGGATGACCGGAAGTACCTATCTGGACCACGCCGCGTCCTCTCCGGTGCTGCCGGAGGCCGCTGCGGCGATGGCCGCGGAGCTGGGTCGTCCAGGCAATCCGAGTTCGCTGCACGCGGCCGGCCGGGCGGCCCGACGAGCCCTCGAAGAGGCGCGGGAGTCGCTCGCAGCCGACCTCGGCGCGAGGCCGGCCGAGGTCGTGTTCACCTCCGGCGGCACCGAGGCCAACAACCTCGCGCTACTCGGGGCGAGGGCCGAGGGACGTGGAGAGGTGGCGGTCTCGGCGATTGAGCACCCGTCCGTCGCGGCCGTCCGGCAGCGCCTGGCCGAGGTGGCGGTGCTGCCGGTGCACGAGACCGGGCACCTCGATCTCGACCGCGCCACCGGGCTCCTGGGACGGCGGACGGGGCTGGTCTCGGTGATGTGGGTGAACAACGAGACGGGCGCCGTGCAGCCGGTCGCCGCCGTGGCGGAACGCGCGCACGCGGTCGGAGCCCTCGCACACAGCGATGCCGTACAGGCCTTCGGCCGCCTGCCGGTGGGCTTCGCTCGCTCCGGGCTGGACCTGCTCAGCGTGTCGGCGCACAAGCTGGGTGGGCCGGTGGGGATCGGTGCGCTGGTGGTGCGTCGCGGCGTGACCGTGGTGCCGACGGGGTTCGGAGGCGGCCAGGAGGCCCGGCTGCGCTCGGGAACGGTGCCGGTGGCGCTGGCGGCGGGCTTCGCTGCGGCGGCCAGGGTCGCCTGCGGGCGTCTCGAGGCGGAGGCCCGGCGTCTGTCCGCACTGCGCGACCGCCTGATCGCGGGTGCGCTCGCGACGATTCCGGACACCAGGGCCAACACCGCAGAGCCCTGCAGCCCGGCGATCGTGAACCTCACCTTCGCCGGCGTGCGCGCGGACGACGTGCTGTTGTTGCTGGATGCCGCGGGCTTCGACGCGTCCACGGGTTCGGCGTGCACAGCTGGCGTGCACCAGCCGAGCGAAGTCCTGCTGGCGATGGGGCGCACCTCCCACGCCGCGTCCGCGAGCCTGCGGTTCTCCTTCGGACCCGACACCACGACCGGGGCGATCGACGCGCTGCTCGGCCTCCTCCCCGGCATCGTGGAGCGGGCCCGATCGGCTTCCTGAACCGCTGGACCGAGTTCGGAACCGTCCCCAATCCGGTTCAGCGTAGGATTCCCGGGTTCGAGGAGGTGAGCGATGCGCATACTGGCTGCGATGTCCGGCGGGGTGGACTCCGCCGTCGCTGCCGCGCGGCTGGTGGACGCGGGTCACGACGTCGTCGGGGTGCACCTGGCGCTGTCGAAGAATCCGGAGGCATACCGCAGCGGTGCGCGTGGGTGCTGCTCACTGGAGGATTCCCACGACGCCCGCCGGGCCGCGGATGCGCTCGGGATCCCGTTCTACGTGTGGGACTTCGCCGAGCGGTTCGCCGAGGACGTGTTGGCCGATTTCGTCAACGAGTATGCGTCCGGCCGCACCCCGAACCCGTGCCTGCGCTGCAACGAGAAGATCAAGTTCGCCGCCGTGCTCGAGCGGGGCCGGGCCCTGGGCTTCGACGCGGTCGCGACCGGTCACTACGCCCGCCTGGAGCCCTCGCCCGCCGGGGTGTCGCTGCACCGCTCCGCCGAGCCGGCGAAGGACCAGTCCTACGTTCTCGGGGTGCTGGACGCCGACCAGTTGCGGCACTCGCTCTTCCCGCTCGGCGCCGACACCGCGAAGGCAGCAGTGCGGGCCGAGGCCGCCGCGCGCGGCCTGACCCTGGCCTCCAAGCCCGACAGCCACGACATCTGCTTCATCCCGACCGGCGACACGGCGGGTTTCCTGAGCGCGCGCCTGGGCCGGCGTCCCGACGACATCGTGGACGAGCGCGGCGAGGTACTCGGTGCCCACGACGGCACCCACCGGTTCACCGTGGGCCAGCGGCACGGGCTGCACCTGTCGGTGCCCGCCGGTGACGGGCGGCCCCGCTACGTACTCGGGGTCGACCCGGTGCGGAACACCGTCACGGTGGGGCCGAAGCAGTCGCTGGCGGTGCGCGTGATCGAGGGCATCCGTCCGACCTGGACCGAGCAGCCCGTGTCCGGCGCCTGGCGGGGTCTCGTGCAGGTGCGGGCCCACGGGGACGCGATGCCTGCGACCATCGAGGTCGCGGCCGGCCGCGTCCGGATCGAGCTGGACGAGCCCGCCTACGGCATCGCCCCCGGTCAGGCCGCGGTCTCCTACGACGGCGATCGCGTGGTTGGCAGCGCCACGATCTCCTCGACGGGCGCGTGATGGTCGCCTTCACCGGCCTCGGTTCGCTGCCCGGCACCGACTTCGCCGCTGCGGCCCGGATGACCTTCGACAAGGTGCCCGACCTGCCCTACCTGCCCGAACTGCCGGCGCGGGGGCCGTGGGCTGCGATGATCGGACGCGGGCTGGGCCTGCCGTCCGGACTGCCCGCAGAGCTCGGCGCGGGGGAGTGGCGACTGGCCGACGCCCCGGGCGCCGACCAGCGCAGGGCGCGAGCCACGTGGCGCGACGACCTGGACCAGCTCGAGGAGGTCGCGGACGGCTACGCCGGACCGTTCAAGGTCGCGGTCACCGGGCCGTGGACGCTGGCCGCCTCGCTCGGGGTGGCCCACACCGGACGCGTGCTGGCTGACGTCGGCGCACGGCGCGATCTCGCCCAGGCGGTCGCGGAGGGCGTTGGAGAGCTGCTTTCCGAGCTCGCCCGGCGCCTGCCCGGGGCCGGGCTGGTGCTGCAGGTTGACGAGCCGTCGCTGCCGGCGGTGGCGGCGGGTGCGGTGCCGACGCCCGGCGGCTTCTTCCGGCACCGCGCCGTGGACCTGCCCGAGCTGTGCCGGGCGCTGTCCTGGGTCACGGGCGAACCAGCCCGCCGGGGCCTGGCGGTGCCCACAGTGCTGCACAGCTGCGCCCGGTGGGACGGCGGGTGGCCGCTGCGGTCCCTGCTCGGTGCCGATGCGACTGCCGCCGGCTTCGACGGCGTGTCTGTGGATCTCGACCAGCTCGGCACACCCGACTGGGATGCCTTGGCCGACGCCGCTGACGCCGGGGCGACGCTCTACCTCGGCTGCCTGCCGACCGCAGGCGAGACGCACCCGCTCGGCGTGGATGCCGTGCGGCGCCGGGCGCTGGCGGCGCTCGATCGGATCGGGGCACCCAGCGATGTCTCCGACCGCCTGGTCCTCACCCCGTCCTGCGGGCTTGCCGGGTGGACCCCCGGCGAGGTGAGCCGGGGGTTCGAGGTGTTGGCGCGGGTGCGGGAGCAGGTGGCGGCGGAGCTCGGCGCCTGAGCGGGCCGCCTCCTCAGCGCACGACCTCGTAGCGGGCTGCGACGAACTCGCCGCTCGGCACGGTCTCCCGGCAGCGCAGGTCGACCCGCCGCGGCAGCAGGGGCCTGCCGGAACCCAGCGTCACCGGCGCGATGTTCACCACGACTTCGTCGAGCAGCCCGTGGTCGAGGAACTGACCGGCCAGGTCACCGCCCCCGACCACCCAGATCACTCCGTCCCCGACGCGCGCCGCGAGCCGGGCGTGGACCGCCTCGACGGGGTCGGCGGTGAACTGGACGTCCGCGCCCGGCCACGTGGGCAGCTCCCTGTGCGTGAACACCACGCAGGGCTGGGTGTACGGCCAGGGCTGGGTGGCAGCCCCGCCATCGTCGTGGAGCTCGCGGTACATCCAGCGATAGGTGTTCGCACCCATGCACAGCGCACCGACGTCTGCGATGAAGGTCTCGTAGTCGAGCGGTCCGCCCGAGCCCGCGGTGCGGGACAGCAGCCAGTCCAGGGAGTGGTCTTCGGTGGCGAGGAAGCCGTCGAGGCTGGTCGCGGTGTAGTAGATGGTGCGGCCCATCGCACCAGTCAATCCGACGCCACCGACACCGGCCAATCGGCAATCCTCGTGGCCGTGACTGTCGGAACCGGGCAGTAAGTTTCTCGGCATGACCGACGACGCCGCGAGGGCCCGCCACGCAGAGCTCAGCTCGGAGATCACCGAGCACCGGCACCGCTACTACGAGCAGGACGCGCCCGTGGTGTCCGACGCCGAGTTCGACACGCTGATGCGCGAGCTGATCGACCTCGAAGCGGCGAACCCCGAGTTGCGCAGGCCCGACAGCCCCACCCAGCAGGTCGGCGGGGCAGCGAGTTCCACCTTCGCACCGGTCACCCATCTCGTGCCGCTGATGAGCCTCGACAACGTGTTCTCCCTGGAAGAACTCGACAAGTGGCTCGCCCGCGCCGAGTCGCTGGCCGGCGAGAGCGTGGCGGCGTCGGGCTACCTGTGCGAACTGAAGATCGACGGGCTCGCCCTCGACCTCGTCTACCGCGACGGACGCCTGGTCAGCGCGGCCACCCGAGGTGACGGCACGGTCGGTGAGGACGTCACCGCCAACGTCCGCACCATCGAGGCCATCCCCACCCGGCTGGCCGGGCCGGACGTGCCCGACGTGGTCGAGGTGCGCGGCGAGGTGTTCATGCGCACCGAGGACTTCGCCGCCCTGAACGCGGGCCTGGTCGAGGCGGGCAAGGCTCCGTTCGCCAACCCGCGGAACTCGGCTGCGGGCTCGTTGCGGCAGAAGGACCCCACCGTCACCCGGCAACGCCGCCTGCACTTCCTCGTCCACGGCATCGGCGCCTTCTCCGGTGCCCCGCTCGAGCGCCAGTCCCACGGCTACGACCGGCTCAAGGGCTGGGGGCTGCCCACATCCGCGCACTACCGGATCTGCCACTCGATCGATGAGGTGAAGGACTACATCGCCCACTACGGCGAGCACCGGCATTCGGTCGAGCACGAGATCGACGGAGTCGTGATCAAGGTCGACGACCGCCGCCTGCAGGAGCAACTCGGCCACACGTCCCGGGCCCCCCGCTGGGCGATCGCCTACAAGTACCCGCCGGAGGAGGTGACCACGAAGCTGGTCGACATCCGGGTGAACGTGGGTCGCACCGGCCGGGTCACGCCGTACGCGGTGATGGAGCCGGTGTTCGTCGCCGGTTCCACCGTGGAGCAGGCGACCCTGCACAACGCGTCCGAGGTGCGGCGCAAGGGCGTCCTGATCGGCGACACGGTGGTGCTGCGCAAGGCGGGTGACGTGATTCCCGAAGTGCTCGGTCCGGTGGTCGACCTGCGGGATGGCACCGAGCGGGCGTTCGTCATGCCCACCCACTGCCCGGCGTGCGGCAGCGAGCTGCGTCCGGAGAAGGAGGGGGACGCCGACATCCGCTGCCCGAACCGGCGTTCCTGTCCGGCGCAGCTGCGCGAGCGGCTGTTCCACCTTGCCTCCCGGCAGGCCCTCGACATCGAGGTGCTCGGGTGGCAGTCCGCGGACGCGCTGCTCAGCGCGGGCCTGCTCAGCGATGAGGGTGACCTGTTCGACCTCACCGAGGAGAAGCTGGTCGCGGCAGGGGTACTCACCACCAAGGACGGCGCGCTGTCGGCGAACGGGCGCAAGCTGCTGGCCAACCTCGAGACGGCCAAGACCCGGCCGTTCGCCCGGTTCCTGGTGGCCCTGTCGATCCGCCACGTCGGCAAGGGCGTCGCGCCGGATGTGGCTGCCGCCTTCCCGAGCATCGACGCGCTGCGGGCGGCGAGCGTCGAGGAGCTGAGCGCGGTCGCAGGGATCGGCCCCACCCTGGCCGAGTCGATCCGGGAGTGGTTCGACGTCGAGTGGCACGCCGCGATCGTGGAGAAATGGAGGGCGGCAGGCTGTCGGCTGGCCGAGGAGCCGGCCGAGGACGCCGGTGTGCCGCAGACTCTCGCCGGGCTGACCCTGGTGGTCACCGGGTCGCTGCCCGGGTACACCCGCGACAGCGTGGGCGAGGCGATCACCGGCCACGGCGGGAAGTCGGCGGGCTCGGTGTCGGCGCGCACCGACTTCCTGGTGGCCGGTGAGGGGGGCGGCTCGAAGTACGACAAGGCGGTGGCGCTCGGCGTCCCCATCCTGGACGCTGCCGGCTTCGCGGCACTATTGGAAGGCGGGCCGGATGCGGTTCGTGCCGCCGACTAGGATGTCGGCGTGCCAGAGGGCCTGAACTCCGACCTGAACCTGAACGTGGGCGCCCCGCCGCGGGTGCGTCCGCAGATGGGCGAGTGGGGTCCGCTTGACGTGCCGCCGACGCGCAAGAAGCGGCGAATGCGCTGGTGGACGATCCTCGCCGTCGTCCTGGTGACGGCCGCCGTCGTCGGCTACGGGTACTGGATCTACACGATCATCCGCTGAGTGTGCTCGGCGGGAGGCCTCGACCCCCGCCAGACGGGGGCAATTCTCTCCACCGGCCCGGCACGCGCGAGAGACGTTCACCTGTGAGTCGACTGTGGGTCACTTCCACCTGCCTAGCTGGGCGTTGTCCACACGAGAGGAGACAGGAATGTCCAAACGAGCGTTGGCGGCGGGAGTCGCCTTCGGGCTGGTGGCCACCCTGGCCGGCGGCCAGGCGGCTCTGGCCGGCCCGGGCCGGAACACCGGCGGAGAACACCCCGGCAAGGGCAGGGACGGGGCCGCGGTGAAGTCCGTCGAGTTCATCGGCATGGATCCCCCGGCCACGCCCGAACAGAAGGCCGACATCTACTCGTCAGCGAAGATCAAGGTCACCTATGCCAACCGGCGGACCCAGATCCTCGACCTGGCGTATCACCAACTGATGGCCACTGGCGAGACCGTCAACGGCAAGGTCGTCGGCGGTCTTTACGACGTGAACGACCAGCCGCTCACCGACGACAACGGGCAGATCGCCTCCGATGCCCCGGACGGGAACTCGCTGATCAAGGTGCCGGGTGCACGCGGCTCCAGCCGGTCGAGCAACCCACTGTCGCTGGTCACCCAGTACGAGTACCGCAGCAAGCCCCCGGCCGGCTCGCAGTTCACCGAGAGCGACTACTGGAGCCGCCTACCCGCCACCATGAGCGTCGCCGGCATCGACCAGGACAAGCGCACCGGCGCCCTGAAGGTGAACGACTACGACAACATCAGCTTCGCCGCCGAGAACGGGCTGTGGGTGCCGTGCGCGGCGTCCCTCACTCCGTGGAACACCCACCTCTCCTCTGAGGAGTACGAGCCGGACGCCAAGACCCGCGAGGGCCTGCCCGCGGCCGCCGACACCCAGGACGGGACCGACATCTCCGGCTTCAGCAAGGCCTTCTTCGGCGACCCGGCGACGGCGAACGCGTACAACTACGGGCTGGTCCCCGAGGTGCGCGTGCACCGTGACGGCAGCACCTCGGTGCAGATGCACTACGCGCTCGGCCGGATCGCCCGCGAACTCGCCGACGTCCAGCCCGACGGGCGCACCGCGTTCATGGGCGACGACGGTGGGTTCACCGGCATGTTCATGTTCGTGGCGGACCGTGTCGCGGACCTCTCCAGCGGCACCCTCTACGCTGCGAAGTGGAGGCAGACGAGCCCCGCCGGTACCGACGGCGGATCGGCGAAGCTCAGCTGGATCCGGCTCGGGCACGGTTCGGACCGCGAAATCCGGAGCCTGGTCGAGGGCGGCATCACCTTCAGCGACATCTTCGAGGTCAGCAACACCGACCCGGGTGACCCGGGCTTCACCAAGGTGCACACCTACGCCGGCACCGAGTGGCTGAAGCTGAACCCGGGCATGGAGAAGGCCGCAGCCTTCCTGGAGACCCGCCGTTACGCCGCGCTGCGCGGCGCCACCACCGAGTTCAACAAGTTCGAGGGCGTGACCCACAACGCGCGCGACAAGAAGGTCTACCTGGTGATGTCCCGCGTGGAGGGCGGCATGGCCGACGGCACGGGCGACGTCCAGCTGGCCCAGAACAAGGGCGGCGCGGTCTACCAGATGGATCTCGCCCGGGGCGTGCGGGACAGCTCCGGCGCCCTGATCCGGTCGCGGTACGCGGCCACGGGCATTCGCGCCCTGCCGGCGCTGCTCGGCCAGTACTCCTCGACGCCGGACCTCAGCGGGAACAAGTGCGATCAGGACCACGTGTGCGGCGGGGACAACCTCAAGTACTCCGAGGGCATGCGCACGCTGTTCATCGGTGAGGACACCAGTTACCGCAACAACAACTACGTGTGGGCCTACAACGTCGACTCCGGCAAGCTCTCCCGCATTCTCTCGGTACCGATGGGTGCCGAGGCGACCGGCCTGCAGGTGGTCGACAACTACAACGGCTCGGCCTACGTCATGGGGAACTTCCAGCACCCCGGCGAGTTCGGCAGCAGCGATCCCGACTGGGCGCAGATCGAGCCCCTGCTGGAGAGCAGGTGGAACGGCCTGCTGAAGACCACGATCGGGTACCTCGGCACGAAGGACGGCGCCCTGCCGGGCCTGCGGTAACCCACCTCGTAGCGGTCCCGGCGCCGGTCACGGCGCCGGGACCGGCGCACATGCGGTCGGGCACGACCTGGCGCAGCCGGAGGCCGACGGAGCAAGAGGGAAGCGGGGTCGGGCAACCGTCCCGAACGCGACCGGTGTGCGTGCCGGAGCCGGGCCCCGGTGGCCCGACCAGGAGCTACTGCGCGAGCGCGGCGAGGTGCCGCAGCCGAGCCAGCTCCGACTTGAGGAACTCCGGCCCGCCCCGGCGCGCCAGCACGATCGTGGCGTTGCTGCGGAACGGGGCCACGGCGATCATCGTCTCGCCCCAGCCGGGCAGCCACCCGTCCGGCAGCTCGTCATCCCGCGGCACGGCGAGGTCACCCAGCGCGCGGACGCCGTCCGCATCCAGCTCCGGAGCGAGGTCGGTGTGCGCGAGCAGACGACCCGCGACCCGGTCGACCAGGACCGCCCAGGTCACCCGGAACACCTGTGGCGACTCCCGGGTGAGGATCACCTCCGCGTGCGCCGGGTTCTCGGTCATGGCGTTGAGCACATCCACGTCCGCCTGCAGTCCCCACGCCTCCGGGTAGTGGGACAGCCAGACCACCTCGACGCCCGGGACGGAGGTGCAGGCCGTGATCAGGGAGTCCGGCGGAACGCCTCCCGGCAGTTCGAGCATGAAGTCGTCAACGGCGTAGCCCTCGTACTTCTCCACGATCTCGACGGCGTTGATATCCGCGCCGACCGTGCCCATGGCAGTGGCTACCGCGCCCAGGGAGCCGGGTCGGTCTGGCAGGGCCACGCGCATCAGGAACACCCCGACAGTCTGGCGTATCGGTGTTACAACGGTGTCAAACCTCCCCGCTATTGTGAGATTCCCGCGGGCGCAGGCCCCCGGTTCGCAACAGGAGTTCGCCTTGGCCTTGACTGCCGCCGACGTGGCCCGACTCGGGGAATTGGCCCGAATCCGGCTCACCGATGAAGAACTGGCCCATCTGGCGCCTCAGCTCGACGTGATCCTGGCCTCGGTCGCGCGCGTCACCGAGGTTGCCGGGGCGGACGTGCCGCCGACGTCGCACGCGCTGCCGCTGACCAATGTGTTCCGCGACGACGTCGTCATCCCTTCGCTTCCCGCTGAGGCTGTGCTGGCTGCCGCACCCGCGGTCGAGGACGGCCGCTTCCGCGTGCCCCGGATCCTGGGGGAGGAGGCATGAGCATCCTCACTGCTTCCGCAGCGGAGCTGTCGGCGAGGCTGGCATCGGGAGAACTCAGCGCGCGCGAGGTCGCGCAGGCCCACCTCGACCAGATCGAGGCCGTGGACGATCGGGTGAAGGCATTCCTGTACGTGGACGGCGAGCGGGCGCTCGCAGCGGCCGACGCCGTGGACGCGAGGCGCGCCGCCGGCGAGCAGCTCGGCCCGCTCGCAGGCATCCCCCTCGCGATGAAGGACATCTTCACCATGACCGGCGCGCCGACCACGTGTGGCTCCCGGATCCTCGAGGGCTGGAGACCGCCCTACAACTCCACCATCACCCAGAAGCTGATCGATGCCGGCGTGGTGGTGCTCGGCAAGACCAACATGGACGAGTTCGCGATGGGCTCCTCCACCGAGAACTCGGGCTTCTTCACCACGCACAACCCGTGGGACAACACCAGGATCCCCGGCGGCTCCGGAGGCGGCTCCGCCGCCGCTCTGGCCGCCTTCGAGGCGCCGCTGGCCATCGGGACCGACACGGGCGGGTCGATCCGCCAGCCCGCCTCGGTGACCGGCACGGTCGGCGTCAAGCCGACCTACGGCGGGACCTCCCGCTACGGCGTGGTCGCGATGGCGTCGTCGCTGGACACCCCCGGCCCCTGTGCCCGGTCGGTGCTGGATGCGGCGCTGCTGCACAGCGTGATGGCGGGCTGGGACCCCCGCGACTCCACCTCGATCAACGCCCCGGTGCCGGACGTTGTCGGTGCCGCCCGCAGCGGCGACATCGCCGGGATGCGGATCGGGGTCGTGACCGAGTTCGGCGGCGAGGGCTACCAGCCCGGTGTCGAGCAACGGTTCCGGGAGGCGCTGGCGATCCTGGAGGGCCTCGGGGCGGAGATCGTCGAGGTCTCCTGCCCGCACTTCGACTACGCGCTGGCCGCGTACTACCTGATCATGCCCAGCGAGGTGTCCAGCAACCTGGCCCGGTTCGACGCGATGCGCTACGGCCTGCGGATCGGCGACGACGGGCAGCACAGCACCGAAGAGGTGATGAACCTCACCCGCGGTGCCGGCTTCGGCGCGGAGGCGAAGCGCCGGATCATCATCGGCACCTATGCGCTGTCCTCGGGCTACTACGACGCCTACTACGGCTCGGCCCAGAAGGTGCGCACGCTGATCACCCGCGACTTCGACGCCGCGTTCGGCCAGGTGGACGTCCTGGTCTCACCGACCACGCCGACCACGGCCTTCACCATCGGTGAGCGGGTGGACGACCCGCTGGCCATGTACAAGGCCGACCTGTGCACGATCCCGTCCAACCTGGCCGGCAACTGCGCGGCGTCCATCCCGTGCGGGCTGAGCCCCGATGACGGGCTGCCGGTGGGGTTCCAGGTGATGGCGCCGCCGTTGGCCGACGACCGCCTCTACCGGGTCGGCGCGGCGCTCGAGCGCGAGCTGGCGTCCCGCTGGGGCGGCGGGCTGCTCGACGGGCTGGCGTCCTCGCCGGCGGGGGCGTACCTGAATGTGGGAGGCGTGCGATGAGCGTCGATGTGCTGGACTACGACGAGGCGCTGGCGGCGTTCGACCCGGTGCTGGGCCTGGAGGTCCACGTCGAGCTGAACACCGCGTCCAAGATGTTCTGTGGCTGCGTCAACGCCTTCGGTGCTGAGCCGAACACGCAGACCTGCCCGGTCTGCCTCGGCCTGCCCGGCTCGTTGCCGGTGGTGAACGGCAAGGCGATCGAGTCGGCCATCCGGATCGGGCTGGCGCTGAACTGCAGCATCGCCGAGTGGTGCCGGTTCGCCCGGAAGAACTACTTCTACCCGGACATGACGAAAGACTTCCAGACCTCGCAGTACGATGAGCCGATCGCCTACGACGGCTGGATCGACCTCGACGTCGACGGGGAGACCTTCCGGATCGAGATCGAGCGCGCCCACATGGAGGAGGACGCGGGCAAGCTCGTCCACGCCGGCGGCAGCACCGGTCGGATCGGGGATGCCGCGTACTCCCTGGTCGACTACAACCGGGCCGGCACGCCGCTGGTCGAGATCGTGACCAGGCCGATCACCGGCACCGGCGCGAAGGCGCCGCAGGTCGCGAAGGCGTACGTGTCGTTCCTGCGCGACCTGATGCTCAGCCTGGGCGTCTCCGACGTCCGGATGGAACAGGGCTCGCTGCGGTGCGACGCGAACGTCTCCCTGATGCCGAAGGGCGCCACCGAGTTCGGGCTGCGCACCGAGACGAAGAACGTGAACTCGCTGCGCAGCGTCGAGCGTGCGCTCACCTACGAGATCCAGCGGCAGGCCGCCGTGCTGTCCTCCGGCGGGAAGGTGCACCAGGAGACCCGCCAAGGACTACCGCTACTTCCCGGAGCCCGACCTGGTGCCGGTGGCGCCGAGCCGGGAGTGGGTGGAGGAACTGCGTGGCACCCTTCCGGAGTTGCCGAACCTGCGCCGGGCCCGGCTTCAGGGAGAGTGGGGGTTCACCGACCTGGAACTGCAGGACGTGGTCAACGCTGGCGCGCTCGAGCTCGTCGTCGCCACCGTTGCTGCCGGGGCGAGCCCGCAGGCAGCCCGCAAGTGGTGGACGACCGAACTCGCCCGGCGGGCGAACGAGACCGGTGTGGAGCTGGCCGGCCTGGCCATCACCCCGGCTCAGGTCGCCGAGCTTCAGGCACTCGTCGACGCGGGTACGGTCAACGACAAGCTCGCCCGGCAGGTGATCGACGGCGTGCTCGCGGGTGAGGGCTCACCCGCCGCCGTGGTCGCGTCCCGCGGCCTGGCCGTGGTGTCCGATGCCGGCGCGCTGTCGGCAGCGGTGGACGCGGCGATCGCCGCGAACCCCGATGTCGCCGAGCGGATCCGGGCCGGCAAGGTGCAGGCGGCCGGCGCCCTGATCGGCGAGGTGATGAAGCAGATGCGGGGCCAGGCGGACGCCGGCCGCGTGCGGGAACTGATCCTGGCGAAGCTTGCCTGAGGATCGCACGCCCGTCGAGCCCCCCTCACGCCACGTCGCGGGAGGGGACGCCGCGAGGGGGACGGCCGCGCCGCGGCCGGGAGGCGGCGCCGCCGGAAGAGGGTGGCTGCCCACCCTCGCCGGGCTGGCGCTGGTTGTCCAGCTGGTCGCCGTCTACCTTCCCGGCAGCCCGGGCGGCGGTCTCGAGCTGCCCTGGCTACCGGGCGCCGACAAGGCCGTTCACGTCCTGGTCTTCGGGGTACCGGTGTACTTGTTCGGCCGGCTCACCCGGCGTGTCGGGTTGGTCGCAGGGGTGTTCGCCGTCCACGCTGTGGTGAGCGAGCTGGTGCAGTGGCGGTTCATCCCGTACCGGGATGGTGACCCCTTCGACGCCCTGGCCGACCTGCCACCCGGGCTGCTGCTCGATCACCTCGGACCAAGGCACCGAGATGGCAAGGCACCTGGCCATCACCGCGTCCCCGGGTGTCGCCTCGAGCAGGCCGCGAGCCCGTTCACCGAGGTCGCCGGCTTCATGAACTCCGGGCCCATGCCGGGGTCCACCACCCTGACCTCCAGGCGGCCGTCAGCGAGACCGCCGGCGGCGTCCGCCGCGACGTCCGCGACGGCGGGGACGCCGCTCGCCGTCCGCCGTCTGGTCGGCGTGAGCCGCACCGGGCTGCTCCTCGGATTCGTCTTCGTCGCCTTCGACGCCATCGGCCGGGCCTGGCAGCTGGGCACCATGC